>JBOHUQ010000101.1:0-69003 GCA_050734495.1 Candidatus Dormibacteraceae bacterium | reverse complement strand
ATGCGTGACGACGCGGCGCCGGGCCCCTTGACGCAGGCTTCAGCGCCGCAGGCGCCCGGCTGCCTAGGCCGCGAAGATGCAAGGACCCCCGGCGGCGGGACACTCCACGACTTTAACGGATGTTCTTCAGGGCCTCGCGGCGGCTCAGCCCACCCAACTCGGCCTCGTGGGCGCGCACGTAGCGCGCGACCTCCTTCGGGTCTGTCCAGGCGTATGCGCGCAGAGCAAATCAGGGCGCGGGAATGAAACGGGCCCGCGTGAATGCACCGTCTTCGAGGTCGACCACCCACGTCGAGCCTTTGTCAAAGCCGCCGGTCCCCGGTTTGATCACGCGCTGATTCACGAGCTCCTCGACCAGCTCCCACACGATGTCGCCGTGCGTGCTGAGCACCACGTGGTCGAGCTTGGGGTGACCCATCACCTGCATCGCGCCGGCCAGCCCATGGCCTTCCGCGAGCTGCGACGTTTGCTTGACCGGCAGCTTGCGAGCTCGGGCCAGCGGTTCGACCGTCTGCACGCAGCGCAGGAAGGGGCTCGCGTAGACGGCCGTGATCGGAAACGGCGTCAGCACGGTGATCAGCGCCTCCGCCTGCTTGACGCCTTTCTTGCTGAGCGGCCGGAGACGGTCGTCTTCGGGCCAATGGCTTCGACTGCCTGCCTTCGCGTGCCGGACGAGGTAGAAGGTGGGCACTAAGGCGTCAGGGCATCCACGAGCGCAGGCTCTTCTGGCCGAGCGTCTTCCAGACCTTGGGCCACTTCGAACGCGCGTCCTCCGCCGTGACGTGCTCCATTGCGATCAGCTCACCGGCCACGAAGGCGCGCCGGCCGCTGATCCGCGCGCTCCGCAACCATGCCTGCGCGGTGACGCTGTCCTGATGCTCACCCAGGAGGGTTTGCAGCTTGGCCGCGGCCCGCGCGAACGCCTCGGCCGGTTTGCCCGCGACCGGAGCAACCGCTTCCGCGGCGTAGCGCGCGCGCTTGGCCAGGATCCGGATGCGATGAAGCTCGGGGTCGGTAGGCGTCTCAGGCAGCTGCTTCACTGCCGAGCGCAGCCGTTGCCACGGGCCAGCCGCCAAAGGAGGCAGGACCGTGGATGCCGGCTGTTCAGCCTCGGGCAGCGTCTCGGGCGCATGAGCCGCGCGCACCAGCCGGTCGAGCAGGTCGATGTAGCGCACGGAGCTGAGCTCGGCCATCAGCTTCGTTCGCAGTGTTGCGATCTCTTCCTCGAGGATGCGCAGGAGCGAGCCGGCCGACCTCAGGTCGCTCGCCGGCAGCGTCCTGGCTCGCTCGCGCAGCCGCTCGAGCAGCACCTCGCGGTCCCGCACCGCGCCCAGCCCCATGGCAAGCCAGCCCAGCTCAGAGCGCAGCGGCTCCGTCCACTCCGGGTCGAGCAAGGGGCCGAACGTCCGAAGATGAGACCGCAGCTTGCGGGTCGCGACGCGAGCTTGATGCACGGCCTCGGGGTCGCCGCTGGTTCGCACCAGCGGGTCGTGCCGTAGAAGCGAGGCGATGCTCTCGGCAAACGCGTGCTTGATCACGTCCTTGGCGGGCGAGTCCGCCTGGACCGGCAGCGATGCCACCTCCGGGGGTTCCATCGCACGGGGGCCGAGCGCACGGATGTGCTTGGGCGTCGGGTCGGGCGCCCCCGCCCCGGCGCCGCGGAGGCGCAACACGATGGGGTCGACGATCCCGTTGGCCCCGTTTGGCTGCGCCATCACCTCGACCTCGATCTCGCGGAACCTGGCCGCCACGCGCCGGCCGTCGCGCACGGACACCTCGTCATCCACGACCTCCGCCACGCGGGCACCCGCGGCGTCGACAAGCCTCACTCGACGTCGCACGGTCGACAGGCGTGCGACGGGAACGAGCTCCGCGTTGCGGACGTACGCGCGCACGATATCGACCGCCGCCTGCGGCGGCTTCTTGGCTCCGCCCTGGAACACGAGCTCTTCGCGCTCGAGGAGTGCGCCCTGCAGTGAGCCGGAAGACGTGGCCGGCGGCAGCTTCAGGGTCCACCCCTCGCCCGCGCGATGTCGGAGGGAAACGCCCCAGCGGGCGAGTCGCAGGTCCGGCGTGTCGTAGTAAACGGTTTCGAGCCGGACAGCCTCCGGCGGAGTCACCGCCACTCCCTCGAGCACCCCGCTCAGGTCAGGCAGATGAAACGCGGGTCCCGCCCCCAACTTCACCTCGCTCTCTAGCATCGGCGTCCCCGCCTAGGCATGCGGGACGCCGTTCACCACCCCGTTACCGCGCGCACTTTCAAGGGCCAATTCCTGGAATCGCCGTTGGGAGTTGAGTCCTCTCACGGTTGGCACACGCTGCCAGCGGCCGTCGCTGCACAGCTCCCAGGCCAGGACGTCGTCAGCCAGGGCGATTTCCAGTATCTGCGAGAGCCGCTCGCGCAGGCTTCGGTCGGAGACCGGGGCGACCGCCTCGACACGCCGGTCCAGGTTGCGCTGCATCAGGTCCGATGAGCCGAGGTAGTACTCGGCGTCGGCGACATCGCCGAAGACGAAAATTCGCGAGTGCTCGAGGAAGCGGCCGACAATCGAGCGCACCCTGATCCGCTCCGAGAGCCCATGGACGCCCGGGCGCAGCGAGCACATGCTGCGCACGATCAGGTCGACCTGCGCACCCGCTTGGGAGGCACCGTAAAGGGCGTCGATGATCGGCGGGTCGATGAGGTTGTTGACCTTGATGATGATCCGGCCGCCCGGCTTACCCTCCCGCTCGATCAGCTGCGTGATGTTGGCCCGCAAGCTGGTCGGCGCCACCAGGAGCTTGCGGTAGCGATGCTGGCGGCTGTAGCCGGTCAGCATGTTGAAGAGCTCCGTGACGTCGGCCCCGAGGTCCGCGTCGGCGGACAGCAGGCTCACGTCCTCGTACGCGTGAGCGGTGCTCGGGTTGTAGTTGCCCGTGCCGACATGCAGGTAGTGCTGGATGTGCTTGCCCTCGCGCCTCACGACCAGCGTCACCTTGGCGTGGGTTTTCAGGCCGACCAGTCCGTAGACGACGTGCACGTTCGCTTCTTCGAGCGCTCTCGCCCAGCCGATGTTCGCCTGCTCGTCGCCTCGTGCTTTGAGCTCGACCAGCGCCGCGACCTGCTTGCCTCGCTCGGCGGCGCGGATGAGCGCCCGCACGATCGGGCTGCCGGGACCTGAGGTGCGGTAGAGGGTCTGCTTGATCGCGAGCACGTCAGGGTCGCTGGCGGCGTGGTCGATGAACGCTTCGACCGAGGTCGCGAACGAGTCGTATGGATGGTGCGCCAGCACATCCCCGGCACGGAGGACCGCGAACAGGTCAGGCACCTCCGCTCCGAGCCCGCGCAGCCGCGGCTGCGTGGTAGGAGTCCACGGCTCCTCTTTCAGGTCGGGACGGTCGAGCGCAAACAGCGCGTGAAGGCTGCCCATGTCGAGCAGGCCGTCCGCCTGGTACACGTCGGTCGGCTGCAACTCGAGCTCTCGCGTGAGGAGCTCGAGAACCTCCGGCGACATGCCCGGGTCGACTTCGAGGCGCACCACTCGCGCGTGGCGGCGGCGGCGGCGAAGCTCCGTCTGGATGGCCGCGAGCAGGTCCTCGGCATCGCTGTCGACGTCGTCGAGGTCGCCATCGCGCGTGACGCGGAACGGGTGGTGGGCGACCACCTCCATGCCCGGGAAGAGCGCCTGTAGGTGGAGCGCGATCACGTCTTCGAGCGGGACGTAGCGCTGGCCTTCAACCAGCGGGATGAACCGCGGCAGCACCGGCGGCACCTTTACACGCGCGAAGCGCTGCTGGTGGCGCTGCGGGTCGCGGACCATGACCGCAAGGTTCAGCGACAGGTGCGAGATGTACGGAAAAGGATGCCCCGGGTCGACCGCGAGCGGCGTCAACACGGGGAAGATCTGCTGCCTGAACACGGTGTGCAGCTGGCTCAGCTCGCGCTTGGTCACGTCGGCGCTGCGGACGAGCGTGATGCCCGCTTCGGCAAGCGCCGGGACGATCTCGCGGTTGAAGAGTCCGACCTGGCGGTCGACCACGCCCTCGACCCTGGTGCGAATCACCCTGAGCTGCTCGAGGGGCGACATGCCGTCCGGCGATGCGACCGCGACCGCGGCCAGGACCTGTTCCTTGAGGCCCGCCACCCGAACCTGGAAGAAATCGTCGAGGTTCTGGCTGAAGATCGCCAGGAACCGAACCCGCTCCAGCACCGGCAGCCGGGGATCCTCCGCCATGGCCAGCACGCGCTCATCGAAATCGAGCCTGGAAAGCTCCCGGTTGAGGTAGCGGGGGGCCTCCGGCACCGCCAGTGGGCCCGTTTGATCCGAATCTGCCTGGACTCCCACCACCACGCATGACAGATTACCGCCTGCCGCTCGAAGCCAGGCCGGCCACCGGTTAAGAGACGGCCTGCCGTCAAGGGCACCCCGGCAGGCACGATTCTCCACCGTCAGGTCACTCAGCCTGGGCCGGTGCCTCAACCGGCAGGAGGTAGCCTGGCTACCGTTCAGGGCCGTCCTTCGCTGATCCGCCGGCGCCTGGCGGCGATCAGCGGATTGAGGCGTCCAGCCAGGCGGCGGAGCTCGGCGGGAGCTTCAGCCTCCCGCTGACGTAGCGCACCAGCGAGTCGCTGGCGGCCAGCGGTTGGCCGGCCACCTCGACGTCCGCCCGCCGAGCGCCGAAGTTGCAGGCCACGACCAGCGGCCCGCGCCGAAACATCAGCACGTCCGCGGGGGCGGGGCACCATTCCAGGCCGTCGGGCAGCCGCCCGGCGAGCCGCCGGCGCAGGCTCAGCGCGCGCCTGTAATGGCTGAGCACGGAGCTCGACGACGCCAGCTGGGCATCGACCGCGAGCCTGTCCCAGCCCGGAGGTTCGGGCAGCCAGGTGGGTGAGCTGGAGAACCCGGCGTTCGGCTTCCCGCGGTGCCAGGGCATCGGCACGCGGCACCCGTCGCGGCCGGCCAGGCGGCCGCCGCTGTGGAAGAACACGGGGTCCTGGCGTTGATCGTCCGGGACATGAGCCTCTTCGAGACCCAACTCCTCGCCCTGGTAGAGAAAGACCTGCCCCGGCAGCCCGAGCACGAAAAGCATTGCCGCGACCGCCCGCTTGAGTCCTGTGATTCCTCCGCCCAGACGCGTCGCTTCGCGGACCACGTCGTGATTGGAAAGGGTCCAGCTCGGTTCGATCCCCGGTGCCTTGAGCGCGTGACGATCCATGTCGATGAGGCGGCGCCAGCGTGCCGCATCCCAGCGCACCGTGATCATGGCAAAGGCCATGTGCAGCTGGTCGGGTGCGACGAAGATGGACTGGCGCCTCGGCTCGAACATCTCGCCGACCAGGACGCGCTCAGGATCGTAGCCGCGGGAGATCTCACGCCACGTCCTGTAAACGTCGTGCAGCTCTGGCTGGTCGAAGATCGAGAACGCCGGGTCGGGCTCGTCGGCACCCGTCAAACCGTTGCGCACCACCGGCCGGTCGGCAAGGTCTGGGCGCTTGAACAAAGCCGAGGCGACGTCGATTCGAAAGCCGTCTGCGCCGCGGTCCAGCCAGAACGCGATGATGCGTTCGAACTCCGCCCGGACGTCGGGGTTCCACCAGTTGAGGTCAGGCTGCTCAGGCGCGAACAGGTGCAGGTACCACTTCCCGGTGGCTTCGTCGAGCTTCCAGGCTGGCCCTCCGAAGGCGGACGTCCAGTTGTTGGGCGGTGACCCATCCGGTTTCTGGTCGGCGAAGTAGTACCAGGACCGATGCGGGTCGTCAGGAGAGGAAAGGGCGCTCTTGAACCACGGATGCTGGTCGGAGGTGTGGTTGGGAACCACATCCACCAGCACCTTCAAGCCCACCTCGTGCGCCTGCTGGACGAGCCGGTCGAAGTCGGCGAGGGTGCCGTACTCGGGGTTGACGTCCATGTAGTCCGCGACGTCGTAGCCGTGGTCCTTTTGCGGTGATGGGTAAAAGGGAGTCAGCCAGATGGCGTCCACTCCGAGGCGCTTCACGTAATCGAGGCGCGAGGTGATCCCGGGCAGGTCACCGATTCCATCGTCGTTGGAGTCGGCGAAGCTGCGGACGTAGATCTCGTAGAAGACGGCCCCGTGCCACCATCGCTGGTTCACGGCACGTAACTATCTCGAAAAGCGGGCCGGTCCTGCCCGGCCCGCTTCAGGAGTGCGTGCTAACCGAGAGCGGCCACCACGTTCGAGAAGACGTTATTGATCTGGTTGCCCATGGTTAAAAGAATCACGATGACGACGATCGAAACGAGAACCAGGATCAAGGCATACTCGACCATTCCCTGGCCGCTCTGACGAACGGCACCTCGACGATCCATCTCTGATCCACCTCCTTTCTCGCTCCGAGCGAGCGTGTTTGAAACCGTAACTTGTCTAACGCACGACTTCGGTCTTCACTGGGGCACTTGTTTCATCTATTTGTAATCGCTCCCATAAGCGTGACTAATATGTCGGTATGGCCAGGCCGTCATTCAGCCTCGAGCAGGTGCGGTCGCCCGCTCTGGAGCCATTCTGGACCATGTTGACCGCGGAACTCTAGGCGCCCGAGCGACGGCCGGAGCGTGATCCGGTGACAATCTTTCGCGTGGATGAGGTGATCAAGACCCGCGGGTTGAGGCGCGCGTTCAAGACGCGCAAGCGATCGGTCGAGGCGGTCGCGGGTGTGGACCTGACGGTGCGATCGGGCGAGATCTTCGGGTTCCTCGGACCAAACGGCGCCGGCAAGACCACGACGCTGCGCATGCTTGCGACGCTCCTGCCACCCAGCGGTGGCACGGCTGAGGTCGCGGGCTGCGACCTGCTCACCCAACCTGACCGGATCCGTGAGCGCATCGGCTACGTCGGGCAGGCGGGCGGGTCAGACCGCGAGATCACCGGCCGGAGCGAGCTGGTCTTCCAGGGGCGGCTCTACGGCATGGCGCTCGCGGCGGCCAGGACGCGGGCGGACGAGCTGATCACGATGCTCGAGCTCGAGGTGTGCGCCGACCGCAAGTCAGGGACCTACTCAGGCGGGCAGAAACGCCGGCTCGACATCGGCCTTGGGCTGGTGCACAACCCGCAGGTCCTGTTTCTTGACGAGCCGACGACCGGCCTCGACCCCCAGAGCCGCGCGCGTGTGTGGGACGAGGTGAGGCGAATGCACGATCGCGGGACGACCGTCTTCCTCACCACGCACTACCTCGACGAGGCGGACGCGCTGTGCGACCGCATCGCCATCATCGACTACGGGAAGATCGTTGCCGAAGGCACGCCGGAGGAGCTCAAGCGAGCGGTTGCCGGCGATGTGGTCACGCTCGCCGTGGCGGGCGACCAGCAGCGGGCGCTGGATTTGCTGAAGGACCAGGCGTTCGTGAGAGAGGCCAAGCTCGACGAGGGTTCCGTCCATCTGTATGTGGACCGCGGCGAGGTGGCGATGCCCGCGATCCTGCGACTCCTCGAGGGCGTGGGGCTGACGCTCCTCAGGATCGACCTGCACCGCCCAAGCCTCGACGACGTTTTTCTGCGACAGACCGGGCGCTCGCTGCGGGAGACGGCGGCATGAAGCTGGCGCGCGACACGTGGCTCGTCTTCGGCCGCTACTTCGGGTTGTTCATACGCAACCCTGCCTGGGTCGCGCTCGGCGTGCTGCAGCCCGTCATCTACCTCGTCCTCTTTGGACCGCTGCTCAAGTCCATCTCGTCGGTGCAGGGTTTCCCGCCAGGTGGGGCCTACAACGTTTTCGTGCCCGGGCTCCTGGTCCAGCTCGGCATGTTCGGCGCCGCCGGCGTGGGCTTCAGCCTGATCGCCGAGCTGAGGGTAGGCGTGATCGAGCGGCTTCGGGTCACTCCCGTCAGCCGCGTCGCGCTGCTGCTCGGACGCGCCTTCCGCGACATGCTGTCCATCGTCGTCCAGTCCCTGATCTTGATCCTGCTCTCCCTGCCCTTTGGCCTCAGCATCCATCCGATCGGCGTCGTGATCACGCTCGCGCTGATCGCGCTGATTGGATTGCTTACCGCATCGATCGCGTACGCGGTCGCGCTGTGGGCGCGCGACGAGAACACTTACGCGCCGCTCATCTTCACGTCGACGCTTCCCATCCTGCTGCTGTCGGGCGTGTTGCTTCCCCTGGGCCTGGCGCCGCAGTGGCTGCGCAACATCGCAGCCTTGAACCCGCTTTCGTACGCGGTCGACGCTGCTCGAGCGGTATTCCGCGACCAGATCAACGACCCGAGCGTCACCAAAGGGGTGGCGATCATGCTGGTCCTGTCAATCGTCGCGATCTTCATCGGAGCCCGCTCGTTCGGTAGAGCTGTCGCCTGAGCGCCTGCCTCTTCAGTAGACCGGTCGCACCACTAACGGGAGGTGCGGCCGGCCGGCGGCAACCGCGTGGTCAACAGCGCCGCAACGAGGGAGATCGCGGCTCCCGTCCACAGCACCGTGTTGAGCCCATTGCGCACCAGGAGGGCTCCCACCACGCCACCCGCCACGGACGAGAAATAGAGCGGCAAGAGGACGAGGTTGAGCGTGGTGGCGCGGCGCTCCTCAGGGACCGCCGTGGCCAGGAGCGCGAAAACCATGGAGATGGCGGTCGCCGTCGCTGCGCCAAGCGCGACCGCGCCCACGGTCAGCCAGGCAAGGTTTGGCGCAGCCGCCAATCCGGCAAGGCTTGCAGCCGCGAGCACGCACGCACCGGCCAGGAGCGGGCGGAACCCGTAGCGGTCACCGGCGGCGCCCGCGAGCGGCGAGAGGAGCGCACCCAACAGTGCCGACGCACCGAAGACGATGCCGATCTGGCCCGCTACACCACTGGTTCCGCCGTTCAACCGGATGACGAGCAGCGGAAGAAACGGGTTCGCTATCTGCTGGGCAAAGTAGGCCAGGCCGAAAACAGCGAAGATGATCAACGTCACGCGCCCGGTGAGCGCCATGCGCAAGGCCTCGAACGCGAGTCGAGTCGCCTTTCCGGGTGGCGGGGGCGGGCGCGGTCCCTCCCGCGCGAGGGCCAAAAGGATCACGCCTGCCGCCAACGACAACGCGGCGTCTGCGGCGAACAGCGTGTGCAGATTCAGGACGTTGTGGTCGACGAGCCAGCCACCGGCGGCCGGCCCGATCGCAAAGCCGAGGGATGGCGTGACTCCAAAAAGGGAGATGGCGAGCCCGACCCGACCGCGAGGCGTGACGGCGCGGAGCGCGGTGAGCATGACGCCGGTGTTGCCGAGCTGGAAGCCGACCAGGAGCAGCGCGAATGCGGCTTCCCATCGGTTCTGGGCCAGCCACAGCCCGGTGAAAACAACGGCCTCGACGAAGGCGCTGCGGGCGATGATCGGTACGCGTCCGTAGCGCTCGGCCCAGACCCCCCAGAACGGAACCAGCGGCAGGCCAAAGAGGAAAAATGCGGCGTTCAGATACCCGGTCCATGCGGGCACCTCAGGCGGTAGGACATGCACCGTCCCGAGGTAGAGGGGCAGGAACCGAAACACGTGAGACACGCTGAAGGCCTCGATGGTCGAGGCCATCCCGAAGAGCGCCAGCAGGGCGATCCACCCCGATGCCCTTCGGGTCGATACAGACGCCGCTGCGCTCTCCGACATTTCAGCCGACTATAGGCACCTTCGGCGATGGTTACGTCGATCGCGCGTGCCTATGGGTCGAAGCGCGCGACGACGAGGTCCAAGCTCTGAGCGATCGCTGCGGCGCGCGTGGGCCAAGGAGGGCTCGACGCCGGGCTAAGCCCTGCTGAAGTCGTCGGCGACGATGGTTTCGCTGATGGAAATGCGCCGTGACGGAAGAACATGCAGCTCAGCGCACCAACATGCCGCCTTCGTTGGGCAGGACTGAAGCCCGGCGCCTGGGTGCTGTGCAGGCCCCAACGAGCGTCCCTCATGCGAGTCCCGGATTGAAACGAGTCTCAAACTGTGCAATCCGGGCGTGGGCGTAGCGGACCCTCACATACAGTTGCCGCATGACGGCCAGGCGCTGCTTGGTGGGCGGCGTTCTTGTCCTGAATGGGGCGCAGCCCCTGTACTGGCTGGTGGGTGCCCTTCTCGGGTTCACGTTCCGGACTTCTTTCTCCCGCCAGGCAGCCCAGTTATCGCCGGGAAAAGGCGCTCGGGCCGCACGAGGTCTTTGAGTTGGTGCAGGCCAAGGTCGCGCAGCGTGAGGTCGGGCGGAAGGCTCGCCTCGACGAGTGATCGTGTGGCGTCCGACACAACGACCTGGCCGCCGTGCGCGGAGGCGGCGACCCTCGCCGCGTGATGAACGTCGAGCCCGATGTACTCCTCACCGACGAGCGGCGCCACGCCGGTATGGAGGCCGATACCGACGCGAAGCTGCTTGCCCTGCGGCCAGGCGCGGACCGCGAAATCCCGCTGCGCCTGCGCCGCCGCGCTGCACGCGTCCAACGCGCTCTCGAACACACAGAAAAAGGAATCGCCCTCGGTCCTCAGCTCGCTCCCGTCGCGGCTCTTGAACGCCGCGCGAAGGATCTGGTGATGAACGACCTGCGCGTTCATGTACTCGGAGCCGAGCTCCTGCATCAGACGGGTCGACCCTTCGATGTCCGTGAACAGGAAGGTCAGAGTCCCGGTCGGAAGGCTCATTGAGCGGACATCGTAAGTGGGCGGTCGAGAACCGACTTCATTGCCGCGGAGAGCTGGGCCCTGTACTCGGGACCGCTGAAGTCGAGCAGCGGATGTGGCGGCATCAAATGCTCGGTGATGGCGCCTTTGGCCCGAACGTACACCGCGGGGTACGGATCGTCCTTGCCGTTGGCCTCCAGCGTGATGGCGACCGCATCGGCCCCCCCACTGTCGACAAAATGGGCAAGCGGCTGGATTCCTTCGTCCGTGATTCCGACGGAGGGATCCAGCCCAAGCACGCGAGCCAGGTACGAGCGTTGGTGCCACAGCGCAGGACCCTGGCTCGCCTCGGTTAGAAGGAATGCCACGATTTCTGTCGGCTCGAGTCGCGGGCGCTCCAAGCGGAGCCCGAAGCGTGATTCGGCCAGATGCCGCGCCAACACGCGTGCGTTGTATCGGTAACCCTGCACCGCACCGGAGTTGCTCGGAATGCCGTGCTTCCGCATGCCTTGCGCACCTTGCATGATCGTGCCCGCAAAGTACACGCCCGGTTGCGTCGTGCTCTCCCAAAATGGGGTCTGCGTGGGGACCCTGCTCTGGCCGAACGTGCTGACGCCCAGCTCTGGGAGATCCAGCAGCGGAGCGACAAACCCTGTGGCGGCGATGACGTCGTCGACCTCGAACCTCATCGACCGGCCATCGGCAGGGCTCTGGGTCTGCACGGCGAATCCGCGCTCGCTCCGCTCGACGCGCTCAATCGACGCCTCGAGGATGACAACACCACCCGCGAGCGCCCAGTCCTCATACGGCTGGACATAGCGGGCGCGGACGCCCACCAGGGTGCGAGTGTCAACCGAGAGCCGGGTGCGGCTGGGCGAAGCCAACACGATCTGGCGCGCCCAGGGCAAAAGGCCGGAGGCGATCTCAAAGCCTGAGTTCTGCTTGCCCACGATGAATACCCGGCGGCCGGCGTAGCTTTCGGCCGGCCTCAGGTCGCCGTACTGCTGGACGCCCTCGACACTGAGCGTCTGCGGCTTCCACGGTTCGGCGATGCCCACCGCGAAGACGGCCAGCGGAGCGCGATACTCACCGACCGACGTCACCAGTACGAAGTCATTTCCATCCTTGCGGGTCGACTCCCAGCGGCATCCATATCGGACCTGCAGTTCCGCACGCTCGGCAAAGGTCCTCAGGCCGAGCTCCATCTCCGGTCGCGATGGAAAGTAGGACGTGCCGTCCATGACGTGGGGCATGATGGCCCGGCTCGATTCCTCGTCTGCGAGCAGGCTGTTCCAGTCGTAGCGCTCATAGGCCGCTGTCCCGCGATCGTGGTCCGCGTAAGGCTTGGTCCAGCTGAGCATCCGCTGGAAGATCGGCCACCGCCGGAACATGCCGCCGGGTTCTCGATCCTCGGAGATCACCGCATGCTCGATGCCGAGCCTGCGCAGCGAGTAAGTCAGCTGCAGGGCGCCCGGACCGCTGCCGACGATCACCAGCGGGTAGCGACCCGGCGGAAACGGCTGATCCGTCAGCTTAACCACCTGGTCGTCGTCCGGACTTTGCGCGCCTCGCCCTGGAGCAGGCGGAACATGACGCGCGGATGTGAGACGAGAAACCCCTCGAGCTCGGCGCCTGAAAGCATCAGGCAGCGCAGTCGGTCGTGAGCGACGATGTCGGCTGTCGGCGGCACCCCGAGAAGGCTGGAGATCTCGCCGAAATAGTCGCCCGGTCGGAGCGCGGTTCGATCGACACCGTCGATGCGGATGCTCGCCGAGCCGTCCAGGATCACGTAGAAGTTCGAGCCTGTGAGGCCTTGCCGCAGCACGCGCTCGCCATCCTGAAAGGTCTCCTCGCCGAACGTCGCGACGAGACTCTCCAGTTCGGGCGTGGTGAGGTCTGCGAAAAGCGCAAACCCGGCCAGGATGTCGACGACGTCGTCGCGCACGTCCATTCTTGTATCTACGCACTCCCGGGTTCGACGGCGACCGGGACGTCCTGGATCGGCTCGGGGTCTGAGGTCCTGCGGGCCGCTGAATTACGGATCGCAACGCCGTTGACGGCGCC
This sequence comes from Candidatus Dormibacteraceae bacterium, assembly GCA_050734495.1. GTDB lineage: Bacteria > Chloroflexota > Dormibacteria > Dormibacterales > Dormibacteraceae > Palsa-870. Next base: position 56,392 of record JBOHUQ010000101.1, on the reverse strand, counting down.
AACCAGCAACAGCGCGGCGCCGACGAGCATCGCCAGGTGGAAGGAGCTGGTCGAGGCGTCGCGCACGACAACGAGGAGGCTCGCGTCCGTCGGCGTGTTCCCGATCCGTGGCAGCGCGACGTTGACGACGATCGAGTCGAGGAAGACGATGCCCGATCCCAACACGGCGCCGGCCAGAATCAAGCGCTTGGCGGTCACCCTTTTCTCCTCAGGTGCACAGCTTAGCCCCGGGGCCATGATGAGTCCCTGTCGGAAACCCGACACGCCGACACCCAAGAGTTGGAGCGTCTTCTGGCCCCGTTGCCGGACACAGCCAGATCTCCGTCGCCAAGCGGCTCGGCGCGCGACCGACAACTCGCCGGTCAGGAGGCATGGCCGTTGTCGGTGGGCGGCGACACGCGCTTCAGGCTAGCATCGCCATCGATGCATGGCTGGCTGGCGCTCTTCGCCACGATTGGCGCTGCCCCAGGCGAGACTGAGGATCAGCGCCTGCGGCGCAGCCTCCTGGTTGGTCTCGCTCTCGCCATCAGCCTGCTTGCGATCCTGTGGGGTCTCCTCTACATCGTTTTCGGCGAGCCGCTTGGCGGCGCGATCCCGCTGACCTACACGGTGCTCTCTCTCCTGAGCGTCGTGATGTTCACCGTCACTCGACGTTATGACGTCTTCCGATTCACCCAGACCGGCCTGATGCTGGTGCTCCCGTTTGTGCTGATGATCCTGCTCGGAGGCTTCGTGCCGTCAAGCGTCGTAGCCATCTGGGCCTTCGTCGCGCCGCTCAGCGCGCTCACCTTTGCAAGCCCGCGTGAAGCGGTCAGGTGGTTCGCGGCCTACGTCGCTCTGCTGGTCGCGGTCGGGATATTCGGGGGCGCCCTTCGCACCGCGAACAACCTACCCGTAGGCCTCGTTCGGGGAATGTTCATCGTCAACATCACTGCTGTCTCGATGGTTGTGTTTGCCGCCCTCTATGCGTTCGTCGGCGAGCGCGACAGGGCCTTCGCAGAGGTGCGACGTCTCTTCGGCCAGTACCTCTCGCCACATATCGCGCGTTCGCTCCTATCGGATCCGACTCGCGCGGCCCTCGGTGGCGAGAATCGCGATGTCACGGCGCTCTTTGCCGACCTGGCAGGGTTCACTCCGTTCACCGAGAGTCGCCCCCCTCGCGAGACTGTTCTCATGCTCAATCGTTACTTCAGCGCTGTCGTCCCAGTGATCTTCGCCAACGGCGGAACGATCATCCAGTTTGCCGGAGACGCCATCGTGGCGGTCTGGAACGCTCCGTCTGATCAGCCCCGTCACGCCCTCGCCGCTGCTCGTACCGCACTCGAAATGCAGCAGGCCATCGAGACACTCGTCGCCGAGGACTCTTCGCTCCCACGCTTCCGCGTGGGAATCGCGACCGGAGCGGCACTCGTCGGTAACGTCGGGAGTGAGGAGCTACGCAACTACGTCGCGCATGGCGACGCCGTAAATCTCGCCGCCCGTCTGCAGCAGGGCGGGACCGCGGGTCAGGTTGTGGTTTCGGCTCCGACATACGCGCTCATACGCGACCTGGCCACGGTGCGCCCGCTTGGAAGGTTTGCCGTCAAGGGCAAGTCAGAAGAGGTCGAAGCATTCGTCTTGGAAAGCCTTGCGGATTCCTGACTGGCCAGTCAGGAACTGACAGCAGGGCTACTACAGATGACAGCGACGTTATCCCACCAAGTCCGTTTACACGTGGCAATTGAATTCAGAAATTGGTCGGGGGCGAGGTGTGCGATTTCACCACATAGTGGACAGATGTCGCAAGACATAGTGGACATCACCAACTTCGGAGGTGGTCATGTCAGCACTTGGTCGCTACATCGTCGACGCGGTCGTCCTAGAACATCGCAGTCCAAGTGAACTCGCCCGCGACCACAAGATTTCGCGGAGCTGGATCTATGAGCTGCTCGAGCGATTTCAGAAAGGTGGATACGAAGCGCTGACGCCTCGGTCACGACGACCCCCAGACCATCCACTATCACCTGGCCAAGAAGGTCACCAATCTGCCCTCGGTCGCCACCGTCTGGCGGGTCCTCAAGCGCAAGGGCCTGATAACCCCCCAGCCCCACAAGCGACCACGCTCATCCTTCGTTCGCTTCGAGGCCCGGCTGCCCAACGAAACCTGGCAGGCCGACGCCACCCCGTGGCAGCTCGCCGATGGCACCTCGGTCGAGATCTTGAACCTGCTCGAGGACTGCTCCCGGGTCGCCCTGGCTTCCAGCTGCTTCCTGACCGTCAAGGCTCCCGACGTGGTCCGAGTCTTCTATTCAGCTTCGAATCGGTTCGGTTTGCCGGCCTCCCTGCTGACCGACAACGGCCGCATCTTCACCGCCCGCTCCATCGGCGCCAAGGTCTTGCTGGAGTCCGAGCTCGAGCGCCTCGGCATCGTCTTCAAGCACTCCACGCCCTATCACCCCTAGACCGTGCCGCCATGGAAGCGGCGTGTGATCCGGGTGGGTTGCAATAACCCGCCCACGGCCTGTCGCAGCAGGTCGCGGAAGCTGAGGGCAGCCTGGCCTTGGAAGCGCAAGCACCGGGTGGGAGCAGCCCTGACAACGATGGGACGGACCGGCACTACCAGACGGACCGGGCCCGGCAAGCAAGACGGGAAGTGTACGGATCTGCGAGTCAGGCGCTGCCCAACTTGGGCGACTCGGGAGCTCTGGCCCTTCGAGTCACTGTGGTGGGTGTCATTCTCTGGAGCTCTTCGAGACACGACGCGGTACGCCAGTTCGATGGTCGAGGGAGGTCACGGAGATGGCTGGGGCTGTTCAACAACGGCCCGTAAAACCCGGCCCGCCGAACAGCCCGGGTGACGTCTGGGCGGGACGGAGGGGGACAGTCGCTGCCACTAGGCACACCCCCTCCGAAGCCGACGACGAAGGCCGCGGCAGACCGCACGAAGACATCGAACCTCGGAGGCATTCGCCAGACAAGCACCAGAAACAGAACAGCCCACAAGAACAACCGAATAGCCAGCGGCGAAGCTGCCTCGAGGCCCGACAACCCGCAGCCCGCGGCAGCCGCGATCGCAATCTGGATCAATGTGCGAGCGCTCGGTTGCTCTTCGATACCGGCCTACTGCCCTGGCTCGGCGATACCCGCTTCATATGCGAGCACGACCGCTTGAACACGATCCCTCAGCCCGAGTTTGGCGAGGATGCTCGCGACGTGCGATTTGACGGTTGGTCCGGCGACGAACAGATCAGCTGCGATCTCGGCATTGGATTGGCCCCTTGCCATTCGCTTCAGGATTTGCATCTCGCGGTCGGTCAGCGTTGCCAGGGCCGGAAATTGTGCACGTTCCGGCCTTTTGACGTAGGCATCGATGACTCGCCGCATTACCGCTGGCGCAATGACGGGATCCCCTTCAGCCGCCCGGAGTATTCCAGCTACAAGACCGTCAGGTTCGATGTCCTTGAGCAGAAATCCGGTCGCGCCCGCCTTCAGAGCGGCGTGAACGTGCTCATCCGCATCAAATGTCGTCAGGGCAATGATCCTTGGCTTGTGGCCAGGCAGGGCAAGAATCCGACGCGTCGCTTCTACCCCTCCCAGGCGCGGCATGCGCAGGTCCATGAGCACGACGTCTGGTTCGACGCGGCGCACTAGTTCGATCGCCGCTTCGCCATCGGCCGCCTCTCCAATGACGTCAACCTCAGGCGAAGGGTCAAGGATCATTCGAAGTCCAGCCCGCACAAGCGCCTGGTCGTCAACGAGCACGACGCTGACCGTCACGAGTCAGGCGCAGGCAGCCGAGCGACGACTCGATAACCTCCGCCCGGCTCGGGCGCTGCCTCCAATGAGCCACCGTAGACGGCAACCCGCTCTCTCATGCCGACCAGGCCGTGGCCCTCGCCCGATCCGGATTTCGCCGGACGATCCCCCGCTTCGTTCCTGATCTCGATCTCAACGCCATTTCCGTAAGCCACTGCGACCGCGGCGCTTCGGGCGCCGGAGTGCTTGACCGCGTTGGTCAGCGCTTCTTGAACGATCCGATACACGGCCACGCCAAGGGCGCCATTGACCGGTTCCCCGGTGACGTGGAGCTCGATCTCCATTCCCGACCGGCGAACCTGATCGACAAGATCCTCCAGCGTTCCGGACGGTAGAGGCTCCGAATCCGCAGCACCCGGTGTCCGCAGGACCCCGACCATGCTGCGCATGTCGGAGAGGGCTGCCCTGGCAAGCCCCTCGATGTGGCCGAGCGCCTCGGTTGCGCGTGAAGGGTTGGACGCCATGACCCGGCGGGCTCCGGTGGCCTGGAGCACGATCATGCTCACGCTGTGGGAGACGATGTCGTGGAGCTCACGGGCGATGCGCAATCGCTCATCCGCCACCGCCGTCATTTCTCGCAGCTCGCGCTCCCGATCAAGCTGGGTCGAGCGTTCCACGAGCCGGCGGCCATGATCCTCGCGGATCCTGAGCGCGCGGCCCGCCGCCCACGCACCAGCCGTGAGGACGTACGTAAAAAGCCAGTCGCCTCCGCTTAAGGGAGTCAGGCTCGCGAAACCATGCACGAGCAGGGCGGCCGCCACTGCGCCAGCGGCAATCAGTGCCTTGCGCTCGTCTGCATGTCTCGCGACCGAATAGCTTGCCAGCAGGCCGGCGAGGACCTGAGACAGGCTGCTGGCACCGCCCAGGAGAAAGGACTGCGCGGCAAGCGCGAAAGCCAAGGTGACGGTAACGGTGAATGGCCTCCGGACCCGCCAGGCGAGGGGTAAGGTACCCAGTCCGGCGAACGCAGCATTCGCCAGCGGCGGACCTCGGAAAACGCTCGTTGTCCAGACCTCGGCCTCAGCCACGACCAGGAGCAGGAGAGCGAGAGCCCAGTCGAGGATGCCGGAATCGGGACGCGGGATCCGTGCTAACACCGCAATTTCGAACGATACAGAGTGAGGTTCGGCGGCGGACGCGCCTTCTCGCGCAGCACGCCGCCGAATCCAGATCATCGCGAGGTTGTGGTGCGAAGCACCGCGCCGTCATCCTGCATGACACCTGTACCAAGCAAACCGAATCCAAGCCACGCCAGAAGGATCGACATCGTTGCGTCCGAGAAAGTCGCGATTCCAGGTAGTCCGACCCCGAGCGGAGAGTTGGCGATGATGCCGGCCGCGAAACCGACAACCCAGACGGCGATGGCGCTCCAGTGCACCAGATCCGCACGCCAAGCGCCAATCACCAACAGCAGCAGGCCCAGGATGAAGATGAACAGCAACGCTCCGAGCAAGCCGAAATCCTGGTTGAATCGGTCGAGGATCGCCGCGCGGTCAGAGAGCGGTTCGGGGCCGGTGCCGAGGGATTCGGCAAGCACCTTGAGCACGCTCTCGATCGCCCACCAGAGGCCGCCGATCATTGTCAGCCAGGCACCGCCATAGACCGCCCAGGCACCTCGTCGGTGCGCGGTCCCGGTTATTGCGATCACTCCTGGGATCAAAAAAATCGCGGCCGCAATGAACACCGCCGCCGAGAGGGCCAGGGCACCTGGATTCCGCCCCGACGCAACAAGAATCGAAGCTGGATCGTCACCTATGTCGCTACGAACCAGATTTGCCACGAACAAAGTGACAGCGGTAAGGACGAAGGCGCCGGCGCCGATTCGGCGGCGCGCACGCGCTCCCTTCTCATCCATGGTCTCCCGTTTGATAGACATCATTTCCTCCTCGAAGCGTGTAATCCGTTGCTATCGAGGGTCGCCCATAAGAACCACCGCGAGAATCCGCCTTCAGAACGAAAGTTAGTCGACGGCTTGACTAGGCGGACTCGTTCTCAAGGATGAGGTCGTAATGCACACCACGGCTCGAACAGGCAAGGGTCGCCGCCGGCGGCAAAGACGTCATGCTCTGTGGCGGCGCCCAGGTCGTTAATCAGTACCTGGCCGCGGGGCTACTGAACGAGCTTGAGCTCCACGTCGTTCCCGTACTCCTCGGTCACGGTGCTCGCCTCATCGGACAACCTGGTGCCATGATGGTGCAGCTCGAGCAGGTCCGGGCGGTCGAGGCGCCTGGCGTTGCGCACCTCAAGTACACGGTGGCGACATGAACCAGGCTCGCTGACGATGATGGATTTGTACGGCAAATCCAGCGTGCCCAGTATTCATCGTGTCGAGAGCGTCGTAGAGCCGCCACTCGATTCAGCTACCTCATCTTCCGGAAGCATCCGCTGCATCGCGGGCGACCTCTCATCGAGAGCCACGGAGCAGGAGCTCATTCAGTTCGTCAGAGCCGAGGCCAGCGATGTTTATGGCCCAAACCTGCTCGGGCGACAGTCCGGCTCGCCGTAGTCCGGCCGTTTCGTCCTGCAGGAGTCGGCTGACTTTGAACGCCGGCCGAGGCCGATCGGGATGTCGGTGGCCGATCAGGCGCTTGCCACGCATCACCCACTGGTTAAACCGAATGCCCTCGGCTTGCAGCTGAGCGCGCAGGGCACGCACGATGCGACGCGCTTCGATCGGTGCCCACCGGTGAGCCGCCGTTGCGACAGCGACACCTGGGTCCTTAACGATCAACCGCCGGGCGTGACGCGCTGAGACCCCAAGCCGCGCCGCGATGTCGTCAGGATTGAACCCCAGCTCGTGGAGGCCGCGGGCGCAGACAAGCCGATAGGTACCTAGGTTGATGGTGCGATCGACCTTAAGCGCCTCCAGAAACGGCACCAGCTCTTCGTGAGCGGCCGGCGTCCGCCGCAGCCGCCTCTCCATCGCCCGCCACGCCACGTTCAGGTCTTCAGCCGTCGGGGTCCGGCGTTGACGAGGCGGTCGCGTACGCACGCGTAGAACGCGGAGCGACCTGGCTGAAATGAAGTAGGCCCCGTGCGGCCCACGAATGGCCTTCAACCTCCCGCTGCGGACCCGTAGCCGGAGGGTCTCGACGTGGCAGCCGAGACGCTTGGCCACATCGTCGAGCTTAAGAAGACTTGATTTCACCTGTCGCGATCGGGACCTCATCTTGCAGTTTCAAGGGAGTGGACACGAATCGTCCACATTGTGAATAAGTAGAAGTACCAAAGCTTGTTGGCACGCCCTCGGCATTCGAGATCGGGGCGGGCCAGGTCGCCCGAGTCGAACTCAAGGAGCGGTTCGCCGGCCTTTTTTTGTGGGCCGGTTCAAATAAGGGACGGGTGGTCGGGGAGGGCGTCGGGGAGGCGGGACACTATTTGAACCGACCGGGCGAGCTCCGCAGCGGCGTCCTCGAACTCATCAGGGCCCACCGTGACCGTCTCGCGCAAATGCCTCCTTAGCAGGCTGATGAAGAACCCCTCAATCCGGGCGTGATGGGCGCGAGAGGGATGCATTTGAGGGCAGATACACGGATTGAGGCCATGCCAGCGGTGCATTGGCCGGCACAGGAGCCGATTGCCGGATCAGATCCCGCTCGGAAGGGCTTCATGCCTCAGTCCTCATGCCGCGACGGCCGCCAGGTTGTTCATCCTGACCAGGTTGTAGGCGCTGCTCGTCATCTCGATCCAGAATCGATTGCGCCGCACGCCGACATAGCGGAGCTTGCGCATTCCGCCAACCGTCTTGAACCATCCGAAGATCTCCTCGATCCGCTTCCGAAATCGCTGGCTGATTGCGTAACCCGGCGTCTCCGAGATGCGGTATGGAATGTTGCTGCCTCTGATCGCGGTGATGTTCTGAGCGATGTGCGGAGTGAGGCCGAGGTCGCGAACGCCGTTCACGAAATCGGCGGTGTCGAATCCCTTGTCGCCAGCGACGGTTCCCCGACGACGGCTACGTCGAAGTCGACTGAGCATGCGCATCGCCGCCTCGCGCTCCGCACGACCGTTGGCCTCGGTGAGGTCGACATCGACCACCAATCCATGCCGGTTCTCCATGAGGAGGTGCCCGGCGAAGCTCAGCTTGGCCGCCTGGCCGGGACTCTTGGTTGCCAATCGAGCTTCGGGATCGGTGGCCGAGAAGTGGGTGTCGTTCGAACGCTTCTCGCCTCTCCAGTTGACTTCCGGGTTGCGACTTCCGCCGCCGCCACTGGTCTGCCCGCCGCGCGGCCGGCCACCCCGGCCGCGATTCCTCTTCTTATGCTGGCCGCCCAAGTTCGGCCTCGGAGCCAAGCTCTTCAGCGAAGCCTTGGCTTCGAGCAGGGTTCCGTCAACAGTGAAGTGGTCGCGAGACAGCAAATGCCTCCGCTTGGCTTCCTCCCGGATGGCGGCGAAGAAGTGAGCGGAGACTTCGTTCTCGAGCAGGCGCTCCCGGTTCTTGGCAAACGTGCTCTGATCCCAAGCCAGGTCATCGATGTCGAGATCGAGGAACCACTTGAAGAGGATGTCGTACTGCATCCGCTCGCAGAACTGGCGCTCACTGCGGATCGAGTAAAAGGCCATCAGCAAGCATGCCTTCAGCAGATGCTCTGGAGGAATCGAGGGGCGGCCAACGTCCGAGTACATCGCATCGAAGATCGCATCCAGCTCGCTAAGTGCGGTGTCGACGATGGGCTTGATGCCGCGGATAGGGTGCTCGGCCGGAACCAGTTCGTCGGGGGTGACCATGGTGAGCTGAATCTGCGGATCAACGGTGCCTCGCATGCGAAGACCTCCAGGACGTGTGCTGAGACGAAGGCTTGGATCTGTTGCCCGCAGCTTATTACCTCGTGCGCACTCGCGCGCGAGGGTTTTTCATCAGCCTGTTAGTGGACCGCTTCGAGCCGGCCGGACACCCAGTCAAGCAACCAAACCACAGCCCGCCTTTGCCGAGGGTTAGGTTTGTTTCTGGGCCAAACGCTCTAGCGCACCTACGAGCATGCCGCGATAGATAATCGGGTTCGAGAGGACTCGATCGCCCATCACGATCGCAGCTGGTGGAATCACGTCAGTGACAATCGAAGGGTACCTAACCACGTAGATCCAGAAGTGAGGCACGCGGCCTCTGAAGCGCTGGAGCTCGTCCCACAGCGGATCTGGGTGCCCGCTCCGACTCCGGGCGGTACTGACATGGGACGTTTGAATGTCAGCGAGCCTCGGCGGGGACGTCGACGTCAACTCGGTGAGCACCGACTCCGGACCGTCCCCAAGCTCCTGCGGCGTCCTTGGTGGGCGACCTTCTGCATGAAGGATTTCTCGGCTTGGTGGCCATTCTGGAGACCGCCCCCAGGCCGGCCATGCCATTTCGGCCGCGCAGTTGACGTCTTCGTTGACTGTGCGTTCAAACCAACGCCGCCAAAGCTCAACCGTCATGCCTGCCGCACGCAGGCGCCTATCGCCGCCCCTGTGCCGATCGAACGGAGCTACAAGGAGACCGTCGCTGAGCAGAGCGTGTACGCAGAGAGCGCTCCCGCCGGTGGTGAGGCCATACGACCTCATCCTGTCTCCCAACTTCTCGGTCTCGCGCGACCGCTCGAGGTTGTGTGCTATTTGGAATCAGGTGCGGGTGGAGGCTCCGGGGGCCACGGCTGGCCAGATGGAGGAGCGATCACTACTCAGCGACCAACGCTCAAATGACGTCTTGCGGCGGAAAGTTGCCTCGGAGTCGTGCAACGCGGGCAGCACGTCTCCAGCCGACCACTGCGTGGCCACGACGATGGTGGCTCAACAGGGGGTCACGCCTCGCCGAGCGGTCAGCAGCATGTGCGGACTGAGGCCCATCAACTCGGGGATGCGCTCGGTCTGCCTGGCCGCGTCGATCAGAAGCTCAATGTCCGAATCGTTCGCGGGCAGTGCGAACGCTAGACCCTCGACGCTCACGAGATCAATAAGCTCCAGCCCGGCAGCCCTGACCTCCGCTCGGAGTTGATTCGGCCGATGGACGTAGGCGGTGAAGTCACCCGGAAAAAGGGGAGGCAAGACGCCCGTGCGGATGACGCGTTTCACCAAGTCGCGAGCCTCCGGGTAATTCAGGTCGGTGCGCTTGACCAAGATTCCGTGCAGCAATGGTGCCCAACGCGAGATCGCCGCGATGAAGACCGGGCCGCCGGGGCGCACGACTCGGCGTGCTTCGGCCAGAGCAGCGAGGCGATCGCGCCGTCGGATCAGGTGATGGATGGGGCCCAGGAGCAGCACGGCATCGATCGAGGCATCAGCGAAATCAAGTTCGCGAGCGTCGCCGACCTCGGCGTCGATGCTCCCGGTCGCCCCTGGGGCGAGAGTGCGTGCGTGGTCGACGTGCGAAGGAACGAGATCCCTCAGACGAACCTGATACCCGCGCTCCGCCAGCCAACTTGCATACTCGCCGGGTCCGCCGCCGACATCTGCCACCATCGCGGGCGGCGACGGCAAGCGACGATCGATGATCTCCTGGGTCCGACGGAACTCGACCAGTCCGGGCCCGCGGAGCAGGCGGCCACGTTCAATTCCAGTCGCGTAATGCTCGATTGCTGCTTTCAAGGGGGCAGGCTCGGGAGTTGGCCGGGTCATGGTCCACATCTTCGCTCAGGTGGCTGCGAATCGACGGGGCGCGCCTGCAATGACGAACCGACTGCGGCCTGAACTGCGACCTCTGCCCGGCGGTGAAGCGCTGCGGAAAGGCTAGCAACTTCTGCCGGTCGGACAGCGACCGCAAGGTGGGTGCGGCGACCGCGGCCTCTGCCGGAACAATCCCCTTTTGGACATGGGCGGCCGGGGTCAAGTCATGGACCACCTCGGTGGCCCCGACCTGGCCTGGCCACGCGACGTCGTGTACCCGCAGCTGCCCAACCTTCCCCTTCACCCGCCCATGCTTGTCCAGATCTACGGCGACTTCGTCGACGTTCCCTGGGCGGGCGTCCACGGTGATCGCCTTCTCGGAGTCAGCGGTCGCCGGCTGACGCCAAAGCATCCACAGGCCATCCGCGAGGTCTACCACCTTGCATCGACCATCAGAGACGGAAGCTAGCGGCGGCGGCGAGCCAGAAGAGAGCTTCGCGGCCGCCGTGACGCCGCCAGTCACGGCGGTCCCATGCCTCGCCGGCCAGCGAATCGCCGGCATAGAGCAGGTAGACAAGCGCCACCTTGCGGAACCGCGCTACGGAGAAAAGCGCCGCAGCCTCCATCTCGACCACGACACAACCTTGATCTCGACGCTTGGCGGTGCGGGTGCGAGTCTCGCGGTAGACCCCATCCGTGGTCCAGGTCTTGCCTGTGACAAAGGGCACGTTGCGTTCAGCCAGCAGGCGCGTCACTGTGTGCACGGCTGCTGGATCCGCCTCGACCTCGCGTGATGGCGGCAGGTAGTGGTATGAGGTGCCCTCGTCGCGGACGGCTGCGGTGGGAACCACGACTTGGCCGAGCACAAGCTCGGGCAGCAAGGCGCCCGCCCCGCCACAGACTGCGAAGCGTCGGCAGCCACGCGCGATCGCCTGCTCGAGAAACGCGGCCGCCAGTGGTGCGCCGACTCCGGGCTGGAAGAACGCCAGCCGCTTGCCTTCATGCTCCAGTTCGTAGACGACGTGAGTACCGTGCTCGGCGCGCAGCTTGAAACACTCGCGAGCGTCGGCCGAGAGCTTCGTGACCACCTCGTTGAAGAAGCAAACGACAGCGCACTCGGGGACATCGCGGCGCGGAACCATCGTGGGGTCGATGATCCCAACCGGGTCGGGGTCGTACTCAAGGATCGGGTAGTCGGCCAATCGTGTCCTGATGCTTAAGGCTAGCGAGCACGTGATGGCGATGCTTCAGGTTAGCGCGACCTTGCGCGTCGCCCTTGTGACGTGCGCTGCCTGACGGGATGGCTCGCGATGGCGACTGTCTGGGTCGCACTGGAGGGTACGGCCGCCGCTGCGGCCTCCACAAACGCCGGGTTTCTCACGATCCCTCGCTACAGCAGCTGGGTTTTAGGCGATCACTTCTGCTGGTTTTCTCGCGATCACTTCTGCTGGGTTCCTACTGATCCGTGACAACGTAGCCGCCGCTCCGCTCCTGCACGCCCTGCTCCTGCGGATGGCGTGGCCGCGAGGGCAGCGGGATGAAACCCCAGTGCTTGGCGAAAGCCTCGTAAATCTCGTGCAGGTCGGGGTCGTAGAAGCAGGCCCTGGTCACTGCCGTCTTGGTGTTGTCCATGCGGACGACGCGAACCACGCCCCCGAAGTCGATGAACGCGTGCTCGTGCGCGCGCAGGAAGCTCGTCATCTTGCGGTCGGTGAGCGCTTCCTCATAACCGTGCTTGCAGCAACTGAGGGTCATCCGAAACACCCACGGGTATCGGCACCGGCCGGTCTTGGCGTCGCGGACAGCTGCCTTGCTCTTGAAGAAGTCGACCTGGCCCTCATCGCCGGGCGGGTGCTCCATGCGGTCGGCCACTTCGGGGTGGCGCCGTTTCAGCCGGTGCACATAGCGCTGAACGGTCAGGTATCCGGGTGCGTAGCCATGCAGCTCGACCAGGTCCTGCCAGATGCGCTGGGCGCTCAGTCCCTTGTCCACAGCCTTCTGGATCACGTCGTGGAAGGGCGCCGCCAAGGATGGCGGCCCAGTGATCGGGTTTGGCCGGTTTTGATCCGGACTCCGCTCCGGCGCGGCCTCCTCCGAGCCGGTGATCCGCGAGTAGTCCGCCGCAACACAAATCCGTGCGGCAAAAAACTTGGCTGTTTGCCCGGTTCCCCTGCCACCCTGATCACCTCGCCTAGGGTTTATAGCGCGAGATTCTCGAGCTATCGTCCAAGGGAATGACCGAGAAGGAGATTGCACACACGCTTGGAATCGGACAGCCAGCTGAAATCGCCCAGCGGCTACGCATTGCGCCGTAGCGTGGACTTGGTCGGCCGTCATTCCATCAGGACGCGTCCCCTGAAGATAAGGACTCAAGAAAGGAGGGTTCGCCAGCCAACGCTGCCTGCGCTTGAGAACGCCGGTCGCCGGGTCAGATCCGGTCCCTGCCACGACGGCCGTGCGCTGTCGGGCCCGCCCCGGAGGGTTGCTGCGCGAATACTCAGCTGCGCCGAGCTGCGCGGCGGCGTGATTGTCGACGCGCATCAAGCGGATGAATATGTGTGCTCCACACGCCGGGCAGCAGGTTGGCAACTACGAAGACGAGGATCGATGCGGCGACCAGGCTGGCTACCAGGGCGGTCCTGCCTGGTCGCGGGTGCGAGTGCCAAATCAGCTGAAGTAGGCGTCCCCCAGGAAGAGCGCGGGCGAGATGCCCTGCACCTGGTAGCCTTGGAAGTTGTGCTTGAGCACCGCCAACTGGTTGGGCGAGAAGACCCAAGCGTTGACGGCGTCCTCGGCGAGCGTCTTCAAGATCCGCGCGTAGATGCCTTTGCGCTTACCCTCGTTCGGCTCGGCGTCCGCCTGCTTGAGCTGGCTGGCCACCGTCGGGTTGTCGTAATGCCAGTAGTACTTCGGGTTGCCGTAGTTGCCGATGTCGCGCTCTTCGACGTGGTTGATGATCGTCAGGTCGTAGTCCTGGGGCGGGAGAAACACGCTGTGCAGCCAGCCCGCGAACTCCATCGGGATGATGTCCAGTGTCACACCGATCGCCTTCAGCTGGCTGTTCAGGATGTCCGAGCCACGCACAGCGTACGGAAACTCGCTGATCTGAGCCAGGCGCAGGGTGAGGCCAGAGGCGAAGCCGGCCGAAGCCAGCAGCTGCTTGGCCTTATTGACGTCGAAAGGATTGACGCCCGTTTCGTCCACGTAGTAGGACTCGCCGCCGTTGGGCGCCGAGTGCGAGCCGATCGGAACGCCATAACCAAACTGGATGCCGTCGATCCACGCCTTGCGGTCGATCGCCGCGTAGACGGCCTGGCGGACGCTCTTGTTGGCGAGCGGACCGCTCGTGTTGTTGACGGAGACCATGACCTTGCCGGTCGCCGCGCCCTTGAACACCTTGAAGTTTTGGTTGGAAGCGAATGACTGCAGCTGCTCCGGGCCGCCGACCTGGCCGATGGCGTCGATGTCTCCGGCAACGAGGGCGTTGTTCATTGCGTTGGCGTCGCCGATGAACCGAAACTCGATGTCCGTGAGCTTTGCCTTGTCGCCCCAGTAAGCGTCGTTTCGCGTGAGCTGGAGCGACGAGCCGCGGTTCCAGGCCACGAACTTGAACGGACCCGTGCCGACGGGGTTGGTCTTGTCAGTGTCGATCGACTTCTGTGAGACGATGCACGCCGATCCCGCGCCCATGTGGAAGAGCCAGTTGTCGCTGTACGTGCTCAGCGTCACCTTGACCGTGTGGTCGTCCGGCGCCTCGACCGACTGCACCGGGGCCCAGTACTCGGCGTGCGGGTTGGCGGGCTTGGTGTTCGGGTCCTTGGCGCGGTTCCAGGAGTAGACGACCTCCTGGGCCGAGAGCGCCGAACCGTCGTGCCACCTCACGCCCTGGGCAAGGTGAAAGGTGACGGTCGTGCCGTCGGAAGACACGTCCCACGTCTTCGCCAGGTTGCCGACGATATTCCCGCTGCCGTCAAGCCGGATCAGACCTTCGTACACGTTGCTGAGCAGGCAGGTCGCGATGGAGGCCGTGGCCTCCGCCGTCGGATCCATCGAGGTTGGCTCCTGGATGATCCCGATGATCGCCTTCGACTTGGTGGAGACGGGTTGGTTGGTGCTCGAGCCGCCGATGCAGGCCGCCAGCAGAGATGAAGCTACGGGGAGGCTGAGGCCGAGGATGCCAAGTCGGCGCAAGGCCTCGCGCCGCGTGATCTCGCCGCGTAGGAGGCGATCCAGCTGGAGAGCGATCTCGCGATCCAGGCGCAGTTCTCGGTGATCCATCTGATTACTTCCTCCTGACTTCCTCCCGTCGACCCTACTCGTCGCGTCAGCCGGTTCGAACCGAGTTCGAATCCTACAACGGCGGCATGAACCGTCCGTCTTGTCCCAGGCCACCCGCCGTCGACGACGAGCTACGAGCCGGTCACGTAGCTCCCGGCTTTCGAGCAGAGGAAGATCACGGCGCCCCTCATATCGCCGGCCTCGGCCCAGCGGCCGAGCGCGGTCATGGCCGCATAAGCCGCGTACCAGTCCGGATGGCTCTTGATATGCGCCGTGAGGGTGAGAGGCACACAGACTCGTATGAAGTCAGTCGACAAGCTAATAAGCGGCCGGTCGCGCGGGGTCCGCCGGCCAGTTCGATGGGAAACGAAGTATCCCGGCGGCTGCCGAGACAGATGCAATTCTCTCCTGAGCTCACCGTTCAGCTCCCGCACCTTGCAGCGAGCCAGGCCCGCCAGCGTCCTCGACGGCGTATTCGCAGAACCGCGCCATCTCGTTCATGTAGCCAAGCACCACCCGACTCTCGGTTCTTCGCCAAGGCGATAGAGCCCGGAGTCAAGGACGCCTAAGCTGTCTAGAAAGAGGCTCGGATTCGAGCTCGCGGTGAATCAATGCCACGACCGACGGCCCGATTGGCATCAGTTCGGCCTTTCGGATGCGGGAACGAAGACCGAGAACAGGGTATCGGCATGGGCCAGTAGCAGGCATTTGCACAGTCCCTTGTCCACAGCCTTCTGGATCACGTCGTGGTTGGACCAAAGCCAGGTGACATTGGCCCTCCATTACCCTGACATTTCTTCAGAGCCAGAAGAAGGCGAAGAGGGCTCTCAAGAGATGAACCGCGCGGTGATCTACGTGCGCGTGTCTTCGAGAGAGCAAGCAGAGGGCGGCTACTCGATCGAAGCACAGCTCGAGGCGTGTCGCCGATTCGTCTACGACAAGGGCTGGACCGTCGAGGACGAGTTCAGCGAGCTCGGCGAGTCGGCCCGCACGACCAACCGCCCTGCGTTCAAGGCGATGGCCGCGATGCTTGATGATCACGGCGGGATCACACACCTTGTCGTCCACAAGATCGACCGCCTAGCAAGAAATCTCGCTGACTACGCCGCTGTGAAGGCCCGGCTGCAGAAGCTAGGCATTCGCCTCGTCTCCGTCACCGAGGGAATGGAAGAAGGTCCCTCCGGCCGACTGGTCGAGGGGATCATGGCCGCGATCGCTGAGTTCTACTCGGACAACCTCGGCCAGGAAGTCCGTAAAGGGATGCAGCAGAAGGTACGCACCGGCGGCTGGCCGCACCTGGCGCCGGCCGGTTACACCAACGTTCGGGTCAACGGAGAGCGCAAGGCCGAGGCCGTGCTCGCGATCGATCCCGAACAGGCCCCACTAGTGACCAAGGCATTCGAGCTGTACGGGTCGGGCGAGTACACCGTCAGCAGCCTGCACTTGGAGATGGCCACACTCGGGTTGCGCAACAAGAGGGGCGCTCCCCTTAGCCGCTCGAAGCTCGCCGAGCTGCTGCACAAGAAGCTGTACGCAGGGATAGTCGACTATAACGGCGTCGAATACCAGGGAACTCATGACCCGCTGGTTTCGATTGAAGTGTTCGACCGAGTGCAGCAGGTCTTTGCACTCCACAACCGCGACAAGGTCAGGGAAACGAAGCACCCTCATTTCCTGCGCGGAGTCCTCGTGTGCGCATCGTGCGGATCTGCGCTCTCATCCCTGACCGCGAAGGGACGCTACACGTACTTCTATTGCCTGGGTCGTTTCACCGGCCGCACCGACTGCCGCGAGCCATACGTGCCCAAGGAGAAGTTGGAACAACTGGTGGAGGAGCAGTACCAGCGCCTCAACCTCGGCCCGACCGATGAAGCCCTGCTGCGTCGCGCGCTGGAGCAGGAACTCGCCGACGAGGTGAGCTTCAGCGCGGAGAGTCTCGCCTTGGCGCGGCGCCGGCTTGTGCGGGCCGAGCACGAGCGAGAGAAGCTACTGCAGGCTTACTTCGCGGAAGCACTGCCGCTCGATCTATTCAAGCGCGAGCAGAAACGAATCGCCAAAGAAATCGAGCTCGGCCAGGCCGAGATCAAGAGGGCCGAAGCAACGGACAGTCCCTATGGCCAGTTGCTGGAGACAGCCTTGGGCATCATCCGGAACGCCAGGGAGGGCTACTCCGCGGCGGACCCATACGTCAAGCGCCTGTGGAACCGCGCCCTCATCGAGCGGATCGCGATCGGGGCCGGCCGGGTCGCCCGCGTCGAACTCAAGGAGCCGTTCGCCGGTCTTTTCTTACGCGCCGGTTCAAATAAGGGACTTTTGGTCGGGGGCCCGGGATTTGAACCCGGGGCCTCTCGGTCCCGAACCGAGCGCGCTGCCGTACTGCGCCAGCCCCCGACGCGCTGATTCTATCGGGCGCGGAGTTGGGCCACCGGTGGGAGGCGGAGGCCCGGTGGCGGCCGGACCTCCGTGTGTGGGGGGAGTTGGTTATTTCCTAGAAGAGGCGCAGGCGGTGCGAACCGCGGCCCTCGCCGACTTCAGGGCTGCCGCCTCGGTCTTGTCCTCGGCCTTGTCCATTGTGGACTTCTTGGTGCTCGCCGCCTTTTCTTTCGCGTCCTCGGTCTTGTCCGGGGTCCGCGCGTTGGTGTACGCCTGCCTGGCCGCCAGGCACGCAGCTGCCGGCGGCGCCGGCGGCTGACCTGCGCATGCGGTGCGAACTTTGTCTCGCAGCGGTTTCAGAGTCGCAGCTTCGGTCTTGTCTTCGGTCGGGTCGGTGTTCGCGGGGCTGGCTTTCTTGGAAGCCGCCTTCTCGGTCGTGTCCTCGTTCTTGTCGTTGGCCAGTGCGGTGGCAACTGCCTGTCGGGCTGCCGTGCACAGGACCGATGGGGTCGCCGCCTGAGGCGCCAGCGCCTCGATCGAAAGGGCCTGCGGCGGAGCCGAAGAGTTGGTCTGCTGCGGCCGGTGCCATCCAGCCGCTGAGACACTCACCGCCAGGGCAACTGCGATCACGGCGCACAGCACGGCTGCCGCCGGCCAGGTCGCGATCAGTTTGCGAATCAACTTCATTCGAGTCTCCCCAAACAGCCCCTTCACAGAGCCCTCACCTTGTCTAACGCCAGAAATCCGATTTTCAGTCGCGGCGCCCGAACCGATGTTCTATCGAGGCTCTCTGCCGACCGGGTCCACCACGGTTTTGACCGCCATCACCGTGGCCGTCGCGTCGGCGACCCGCGAGCCGTCGTCGCGGTTCTCGACCACCGCTGTGCAGTACACCAGTGTGCGGCGGACGTTTTCCACCTTCCCCACGATCCGGACCGGTTCGCCCAGCTTCAGCGGGCGGCGGTAGCTGACCTGCAGCCGGCCCGTCACCCCCGGGTGCCCCGCGTGCCACGCCGCCCAGCCCACCGCCTCGTCCAGCATCAGCGCCACCACTCCCCCATGCGCCATGCCCGCCCAGCTCTGGAAGCGGTCCGGCACGTCGTATTCCGCCACGGAGCCGCCCGGTCCTGGCGTGAAAACCAGGCGCAAACCATCCGTGTTCAGTGGCCCGCAACCGAAACAGTGACCGTCGAACCTGACTTCCATTTCGGGCACTTTCCAGGTCAGCCTCGGCAGTTCCAGCGGCCCGTCACGTGTTCGGATGCCACCTTTCCCGTGGTTGCGTTCGTCAGCGTCGAATCGATCGTGCCTGATTGTTGCGTGCGGTCGATGGTGAAGGTGACCTTGTCTCCGTCTTGCGTTAGCCACACCTGTGTTGGGTTGAGGCTGTGCATCTCGACCGTGATTGCACCGGCGGCGTACGTCCCTGGCCCACTGAAATTCTGGACCTTGAAAACGACTCCCCAGGTTTGACCGCTCGAGTCGAGCGTGCCATAGAAATAGTCCGACCAGATATCTCCCGTACGGCTCTTCTCCCCGGTGCACGCGCTGAGGAGCCCGCCCGTGTCCGCGACGATTCCTGTCATTGCGCCCGGCACGTCACCGGTGAACGTGAGGCCCTCGGTCCACGTGCCCTGCGCGATCACAGGGGAAGGCGAGGCCACCGTCATAACGGGGGTCGAGCCGCAGGCGGTGGCTAGGACGGTGAGGGCGACGATGCCCGCGACGCGGAGCATGTGGTCGAATGGTACCCGTGACGGACGGCTCGGAACAACTCGTCCGGGCCATGCGGTCCCTTGAAGCCGCCTTCTTGATCGGCCTGGAAGGCGTCACCGAGATCTGGCTCGTCCGCCACGCCGACTGCTATTTCGAGATGACCGACCGCACCGATCCGCCCCTGAGCTCGATCGGCCGCGACCAGGCGGAGCGGCTGGCCGGGCGCATGAAAGGCGTGGAGCATGCCGCCGTCTACTCGAGCCCATACCAGCGCGCGCTCGAGACCGCCAGAGCGATCGGCCATGACGTGCACGTCGATGACCGGCTCGTCGAGCTGGAGCTCGAGGTGAACGACGACGGGTCGCTGGACCTTCACGAGCCGCCAACCGGCGTGGTCACGAGAATGACCGCCGCGATCGACGAGATGATCGCGCGCCATCCCGGCGAGCGCGTGATCGCCGTGAGCCACGGCGTCGCGATCATGTCCTACCTGACAGACGTGCTGCACCTCGAGCCCGGCCGGCTCCGCATGTACCCGTACTTCACGAGCATCAGCGTCGTCAAGGCGCTGGGCGACCGGCGCATGGTCGGCGCGCTCGGCGACGTGGCCCACCTCGAATGAACGACCGGATCCGTCAGGACCTCGAGGCTCAGTGCCGCGGGATGCTCGGCCGCCCCCAGCTGCGGGTGATCTCGGTCGAGCAGATCCCCGAGGGTCACTCGGGTTTCACGTACTTCGCGGAGATCGAGGATGAGGACGCGCCCTCGCGCTACGTGCTGCGGCTCCCGCCGCCCGGCGCGCGCATCGCCGGGCCCGCCGACGTCGTGCGCCAGGGCCGGATCATGTCCGCCCTGCACGCTGCGGGCCTCCCCACTCCGGCCATCCCCGTCATGAGCTCCGACCCCGTGATCGACGGCCGGCCCTTCATCCTCATGGAGGCTGTCGACGGGACGCGCATCGAGAAGGCCGCCACCGAGCACAGGGCGATCGACCTCGCGACCGCGGCCGTCGACGTGCTCAAGCGCCTGCACGCGCTGCCGCTCGAGAAGACCGGGATCGGCGACGAGGAATCGGTGGGGTTGCAGTCCGAGATGATGCGCTGGGCCATGCTCATGCAGCGCGCGCCGGAGGAGCTGACCGTGCGGGCCGGCGAGCTCGGCGGGCTCCTCGCCGTGCAGCTGCCCGTGGAGCGCGCTCCCACGCTCGTGCACGGGGACTACCACTACGGAAACATGCTGTTCCGCGGGCCGGAGGTGGTGGCGGTGCTCGACTGGGAGATCGCGCAGCTCGGCCAGCCGCTGCTCGACCTCGGGTGTCTCTGCACCCTGTCCATCCGCCGCCAGTACAAGGACGCTCCCAACCCCGGCGGGGCGATCGACGTGTCGGTCGAAGACCTGTACCGCCTGTATGGCGCCGATGCGGAGGAGATGCGCTGGTATGCGGCGATGAGCCTTTACAAATACGCCTCGATCTTCGGCTACAACCTCATGCTCCACCGGCGCGGCAAGCGCCCAGACCCCATGTACGAAGGGCTGACGACTACCATCACCGGCATGATCGAAGAGGGCATCCAGCTCCTCGATCGAGGGGTGTAAGAGATGACCTGGGATTTCTCCACGGAGCCCGACTTCGAGGCCAAGCTCGAGTGGATGCGCCGCTTCATGCGCGACGAGGTTTACCCGCTCGAGGTGCTCGACACCGACGAGGCGGGGTTCATGCGCGCGGTCCGGCCCCTGCAGCAGGAGGTCAAGTCGCACAAGCTGTGGGCCACTCACCTCCCGCCTGAGCTCGGCGGCCAGGGCTACGGCCAGGTGAAGCTGGGCTTGATGCACGAGATCGAGGGCGCCTCCGTCTGGGGGCCCATCGTCTTCGGCAACCAGGCGCCCGACTCGGGCAACTCCGAGGTCCTCGCCCACTTCGGCACCGAGGCTCAGAAGAAGCGCTGGCTGTATCCGCTGCTGGAGGGAAAGATCCGCTCCGCGTTCTCCATGACCGAGCCCAACAATGCGGGCTCAGACCCCACGACCATGTCCACCACCGCAGTGCTCGACGGCGACGAGTGGGTGATCAACGGGCACAAGTGGTTCACGTCGAACGGCATGATCGCGGACTTCTTGATCGCGATGGTGGTGACCGATCCCGACGCAGGCCCGTACGAGCGCGCGTCGATGATCATCGTGCCGGCTGACACGCCTGGCTTGAAGAAGCTGCGCAACATCCCGACCATGGCCGGCGACCACGAGCGCTTCGGCTACGGGCACGCCGAGATCCTGTACGAGAGCGTGCGCGTGCCGGCCTCGAATCTCATCGGCAAGCGCGGTCAGGGATTCTTGATCGCACAGGCGCGACTCGGGCCTGGGCGCATCCATCACTGCATGCGCTGGCTCGGCCAGGCGCGCCGAGCATTCGACATGCTGTGCGAGCGCGCGCTGCAGCGAGAGGCGTTTGGCAAGAAGCTCGCCTCGCACGAGACGGTGCAGAACTGGATCGCCGATTCCGCGGCGGAGATGCAGGCGGCGCGATTGATGACGCTGCACGCGGCGTGGGTCATCGACACGGATGGCACGGCGGCGGCGAGGCGCGACATCTCCTTGATCAAGTTCTTCGGCGCGAAGGTGCTGCACGATGTGATCGACCGCGCGATCCAGATCCACGGATCGCTGGGTTACTCGGCCGACCTGCCGCTCGAGGAGATGTACCGGCACGCTCGCGCGGCGCGCATGTACGACGGTCCCGACGAGGTGCATCGCGTTTCGGTGGCGCGGCAGATCCTGGCGGGATACCAGGCGCCTTCCGGCATCTGGCCCCGGGAGCATCTCCCGACGCGGCGCGCAGCGGCGCAGCGCAAGTTTGCCGCGCTGCTGGAAGCCGCGGTCACCGATGCCTGAGCAGGGGCTGCCGGAGTACGCGGTCCAGAACCGGGCGACCTGGACCGCGATCAACGCCCAGTACACCGCCGGCCACGCGCGCCAGTCGTGGGCGCAGGACCATGTCCATTGGGGGGTCTGGAAGATTCCCGAGGTCGAGATCATGGCGCTGCCGGACGTCAGCGGGCTCGACGTCATCGAGCTCGGATGCGGCACCGCCTACTTCGGAGCCTGGCTCAAGAAGCGGGGTGCCCGCCGCGTGGTCGGTGTCGACATCACGCCGGCGCAGCTGGCCACCGCGCGGGAGATGGATCTCGAGTTCGGCCTGGGGCTCGAGTTCATCGAGGCCAATGCGGAGAACGTGCCGCTGCCCGATGCCTCGTTCGACCTCGCGTTCTCGGAGTACGGCGCGTCGATCTGGTGCGACCCCTACCTGTGGATCCCAGAGGCGGGGCGCCTGCTGCGTCCCGGCGGCGAGCTGCTGTTCATGCGCAACAGCACAATCCAGACCCTGTGCTCGCCCGATGATGAAGTCGTAGGCGAGCGCCTCGTCCGGCCGCAGAAGGGCATGCACCACGTCGATTGGCAGGACGAGGAAACCGGGCCCTCGACCGACTTCCACATCAGCGCATCCGAGCAGTTCCAGCTGCTGCGCAAAACCGGCTTCGAGCTGGTGGATTTCCGGGAGCTTTACGCCCCGGCGGACGCGGTCGACCATCCCTATTACAAGTGGACCCCGGTCGAGTGGGCCAAGCGGTGGCCGGCCGAGGAGATCTGGCGGGCGCGCAAGCGCTAGTCGACGGAGGGAGCTCGCACGATGCTCACCGAAGGCGAGCAGGCGGAGCGCGATGCGCTCGCTGGTCGCCTCGTCAGCGCTACCTGTTCGGCTGGAGCGCGGTGCACTGCCTGCCGGTCGGGATGGTGGATTCGCCGTCCGCCGCGACCGGGACGATGATGCGCCCCGGCCGCCTGCGCGAATACGCGCGCGAAGCGGGCTTCGCGGACATCGAGATCCTGCCGATCGAGAACGACTCGTGGAGGTTTTACCGGCTGGTCTAGGTCGGGCGGCGGCGGGCGAGGATGGACCGGTAGGTGCTCCCGATGGCGAATGCGAGCACCACGATCAGGATGTGCGCCGGCGAGCCGAAGAGGACCTCGAAGGTGTTGCCGCCCGCTCCGACCTTGCCCGCGAAGGGACCGAATCCGGGCCACAATTCGAACGAGTAGGCTGCGCCGTGTGCGCCTCCGGCTGCGACGCCGGCGCGGAACGCCAGGAAGAGGGCAAACCCCAGGACCTGAACCGCCGCGTAAGCGACGGCGGCCCAGAAAGCGCCGGCCCGGACGTCGAAGCTGCTGCGGTAGAGCTCGAGGTAGGAGCTCGACAGGGCTTTCAGGTCGCCCAGCTGGCGGACCGCCTGCTCGCCGCCCACGTGCTGGGCGGCTTCGGCCAGGTTGGAGCGCAGCTCGTTGAGAATCTGGCGCCGCCTCGCCCTTGGCACGCGGCCGTCGAGCTCCCAGTCGATCTTTCTCACCGCCAGCTCGATGCGCATTCGGTCCTTCTTGGTCAGCGCCCCCTCGTTCATGGCAGTGCCTCCTTGGGCTTGACGGGTACCGGTTTGGACAGGATTGGCTCGAGGGCGCTCACGAGGCTCTGCCAGGCGAGCTCGATGTGCTCCAGCGCTGCGTAGCCCGCGGAGGAGAGGCGGTAGTACTTGCGGGCGGCGCCGCTCGTGGAGGCCACCAGCCTCGAGGTGACGTGGCCGTCGCGCTCGAGCCGGCCGAGGGCCGGGTAGACGGAGCCGTCCTGGACCTCGGTGAGGCCGAGCCCGTGGAGGCGGGTCACCAGCTCGTAGCCGTAGGACTCGCGGTCGGCCAGGAGGCGCATGAGCGCAAGGGACAGGACGCCTTTCAGGAGCTGGCTGTCGTGGACTCCATTCTCGGGCATTGGGTGAACATAGCACGGTAGCTGGCTATGTCAAGTACCTGAGTTGGTTGTGGTCGCCGGGCCGGTCTGCTTTGTCTCGCCCTCACCCTGCGGGGAGAGGGGGTTTTTCAGAACAGGGGGGCTGTGGTCCAGACGATATAGATCGTCGCCAGGGTCACCGCCACCGCTCCCCCGTAGAAGATCGCCTGGGCCGGCAGGCTCCTCGCTGCTTTCACTCCGAAGTCGACGAGCAGGTAGCGCAGGCGGTGCGCGAAGTGGAAGAAGGACAGGGCGATGAGGACCAGGATGTAGAGCTTCACCAGTGGGTTACCCAGGACGCGAATCCAGGTGTCGTAGTGCTGGTCCACCACGGGCGCGAGGTGGAGCGGACCAAGCACGCCCTGCACGAGGATGTGCACCGGCAACACAAGCGCGGCCAGGCCTCCGCCGTTCGCGAACATGAACCAGAAGAAGAGGTGTGAGAGCGCTGTCTTGGGGTGTGTGGTTTCTGCGCTCATCTGGCGAACCCGATCAGCACCGCGCCGATGACGATCGTGGCGAGGGCCCAGAGGCCGAACATCGTGAGGATGATGATCCGCGGCGGCACCGTCTTGTCGAGCACCTTCAGGTGGATGATCACGCCGGCCAACTTGAGAAACGTGTAGCTGTGATATGACGCGAAGAGGAAGCAGACGGCGCTCAAGATCACGAAAGCGAGCGACCGGGGAGGCTGGAAACCCGCGGCTCCGGACCCGGCGCTCCTGACGTCGTACAGGAGCCACAGCAGCCACAGGGCCATCGGCAGCGCGGTGAACTCGCGCACGACATAGAGGAAGTAGTGGCGCTTGCGCGTCCACCAGTTCGCCGGCATCGACCAGCGATAGCTGCGAGGCTCTGCCCTCACCGCCTGGGCGGGCGCCTTCATCAGTCGCGGTTACCGAACGGAAGCGTGAAGCGCATCGTCGTGTCGAGCTTGGTCTGCTGAATCGCCTTGGCCGGGTCGACGCCTTTCGGACATACCACCGAGCATTCGCCGACGAAGCTGCACTCCCAGATGCCTTCAGAGTCGGCGATCACCGGGAGCCTCTTCGACAGCCCCTGGTCGCGCGAATCGAGGTTGTAGCGGCGCGCCAGCGCGATCGCGGCCGGTCCGAGAAATTCGTTGTTAAGACCGTAGACGGGGCAGGCCGAGTAACAGAGCATGCAGTTGATGCACTGGCTGAACTGCTTGAACTCGTCGATCTGGCCAGTGGTCTGACGATGCTCGCCGGCGCCGAGCGGAATCTCCTGCTTGCGGATGATCCAGGGCTGGATCGCCTTGAGCTTCTCCATGAAGTCTTCCATGTCGATCACCAGGTCGCGGATGATCGGAAAGTTGTTCAGCGGCTGGACGGTCACGGGCCGCGGCCAGTAGTCACGCAGGAACGCGCTGCAGCTCAGCTTGGGCGTGCCGTTCACCATCATCCCGCAGCTGCCGCAGATGCCCATGCGACACGACCAGCGATAGCTCAGGCTGCCATCGACGTGCGCTTTTATGTAGTTGAGCGCGTCGAGCACGACCATGGCCTCGTCTGGGAAGGGGATGTCGTAGGACTGCAGGCGCGGGGCCGAATCCTTGTCGGGGTCGAACCGCGTCGCCTTGATGGTGATCGTCTTTTCGGCCATTTCTTGCTTCCCCTAGTAACTGCGTGCCTGTGGCTTGAAGTTCGTGATGTGGACGTCCCTGTACTCCAGGCGCGGCCGTGGGTCCTCGGGACCGCGGCTCAACGCGATCGTGTGCTTCAGATACTTCTCGTCGTTCCGGTCGGGAAAGTCTCTGCGGGCGTGCGCGCCGCGCGTCTCCTCGCGCGCCAGCGCCGACGCGACCATGGTCTGCGAGACCTCGAGCATGAAATCCAGCTCCAGCGCGGCGGTGAGCTCGGTGTTGAAAGTGCGGCTCGAGTCCTCGATCTTGATCCGCTCGAACCTCTCGCGCAGGCCGCCAAGCTGGTCGGTCAGCTTCTGGAGGCCCTCCTTGGTTCTGAACACGCCGGCGCCCGCATCCATGTCGCGCTGCATCTCTTCGCGGATCGTGCCTATGTGCTCGTCGCCGCCCGTCTTCTCGAGGTAGGCGGACTCGACCCGCCGCGCCTCGTCCCAGAGCATGGCGTCGACAGGGTTGGCCGTGACCGGCTGGGCGGAGCTCGCGTACTCCGCAGCCGCGCGGCCGGCCGCGGCGCCGAAGACGAGGCACTCGCTGAGCGAGTTGGAGCCGAGGCGGTTGCCGCCGTTGAGCCCGACGTTGGAGCATTCGCCGGCGGCGTAGAGGCCGAGCAGCGGAGTGGCGCCGGAGATGTCCGCGTCGACGCCGCCCATCATGTAGTGCTGCACGGGGCGTACCGGGATGGGATCGTGGACGATGTCGATGCCCACGAACTCGCGGCCGAGCTCGCGCATGAACGGCAGCTTGCGGTCGATGACCTCTTCGCCGAGATGCCGGACGTCGAGGTTCATGTACTTGCCGTGCGGGCCCTCGAAGCCGCGGCCGGCCTCGAACTCAGTGACCATGGCGCGCGAGATGAGGTCGCGCGGACCGAGCTCCATCTTGTTGGGCACGTAGTCGTGGAGGAACCGGTCGCCGTTCTTGTTGGTCAGATAGCCGCCCTCGCCGCGGACGGCCTCGGTGATGAGGATGCCTGTGAATGGAAGGCCGGTGGGATGGAACTGGACCATCTCCATGTCCTTGAGCCCGACGCCGGCGCGATAGCCGAGCGCCATCCCATCTCCAGTGCAGATGTTGCCGTTGGTCGTGAACGCGAAGACGCGGCCCACCCCGCCCGTGGCCAGGATCACCGCCTTGGCGGTGATCGCGTCGAAGCGGCCGCTGCGCTGGTCGAGCGCGACCACGCCGATGCAGCGCGAGTCCTCGACGAGGAGCTTGGTGACGAACACCTCGTCGTGGCGGTGGATCTGCTCGTATTTGAGCGAGGTCTGGAAGACCGTGTGGAGCATGTGAAAGCCGGTCTTGTCGGCGGCAAAGCAGGTGCGCCAGGTGGTCATGCCGCCGAAGGGGCGGGCCGACATCTTGCCATCGGGGTCTCGGCTCCACGGGCAGCCCCAGTGCTCCATCTGGATCAGCTCGATCGGCGCTTCTCGCACAAAGGCCTCGACCACGTCCTGGTCCGCCAGGTAGTCGGAACCCTTGATCGTGTCGAAGGCGTGGGTCTCGTACGAGTCCTCGGGGCGCAGCACGGCCGCGGCCCCCCCTTCGGCCGAAACCGTGTGGCTGCGCATCGGGTAGACCTTGGAGACCATGCCCACGGTGAGCCGTGGGTTCGCCTCCGCGGCGGCTATCGCTGCCCTGATGCCGGCGAGCCCTCCGCCAATCACCAGGACGTCGTAGCTCTCCACTTGGCCCTAAATGTTATTCGGACGCGAGAATTGACCTCGGTGAGGGGAATATTCTGGCCGCCGCCGTCGGAGAGCTACTCGGGTGAGCTGCCGGATCGGACCGACATCCTCGTCATCGGGGGCGGCATCGCGGGGACGAGCTTGATGCACCACCTCGCGCGGCGACGCTTTTCCGCCGTGCTCGTGGAAAGCCACCATCTCGCCTTCGGGGCTTCTGGGCGCAACGCAGGATTTCTGCTGGCGGGCGTGGCGGACTGTTACGCGGAGGCGGTGCGGATCTTCGGGCGGTCGAAGGCGCGCGAGGTATGGCAGATCACCGATGAGAACCACGACCGGATGATCGAAGCGGTCGAGGGCGTCGACGTCGGTTACCGGCGGCTGGGGAGCGCGACGTTCGCCTCCGGCTCTGAGGAGCGCGCGCGTTTGGAGGAGTCGGCTCAGCTGTTGAAGGACGACGGGTTCGTCGCCCGGTGGGATGGCTCGCAGCTGCTCAATCCCCGCGATGGAGAGGTGGACCCTTCGGCGGTCGTGGGCGCACTGGCCGGGCGGCTTCGCGGGGGCGCGATTCGCGAGGGCGTCGAGGTCACGGCCATCGAGCCTGCGGGCCAAGAGGTCACGGTGCGCGCGGGGGAGAACGAGTGCCGGGCCGGCGTAGTCGTGCTGGCGACCAACGCGTACACGTCGCTGCTCGTGCCGCGGGTGAAGATCCAGCCCACGCGAGCGCAGATGATCGCGTCCGCGCCGTTGTCGAGGACGGTGTGCGACCTGCCGGCGTACTCGCACTTTGGGCATCGGTTCTGGCGGCAGCTGAACAGCGGCGAGGTGCTGATCGGAGGGTGGCGTGACACGTCGAAGGAGACAGAGGTCGGATACGACGACCAGCCGACGGATCAGATCCAGGAGCACCTCGACCGCAAGCTCGAGGAGATGAGCCCAGGCGCCGAGGTGACGAATCGGTGGGCCGGAATCATGGGGTTCACGGAGACGGGGCTGCCGCTGGTCGGGCCGGTGGACGGGATGAAGAATGTCCACATGTGCGCGGGATTCAACGGCCACGGGATGGGGTTCGCGTTCATGAGCGCAAGGCAACTCGTCGAATCGCTTTAGTTCGGGAGAGAGCGACCCAGGAACTCGAGCCAGTTTTCGCCCATCACTCCTTCGACCTGCGCACTGCTGAAGTGGGCGCGCAGCCTCGTGCGGAGCTCCTTCAGCTTGGCGAGGTCGTCGAAGGGGGCATAGCGCGAATCGAATCCCCCGTCGAGGTCGGTGCCGATGCCAACGTGTTCGGGCCCGCCCGCGGCGTGGGCATGATGGAGCATGTGCCTCACCACGTCGTCCAGCGTCGCCCGGTCCGACTTCCGCAGGTGGTCCCTGTAGAAGCTCACGCCGACCACGCCGCCGCGCCGCGCAACCTCCGCGACCGTTTGATCGGTCACCTGGCGGTCGCCGGGCACCAGCTCGCGGGCGTTGCTGTGCGAGGCCATGATGGGCCCGCGCCAGCTCGCCAAAGCGTCTGCCACAGCCTGGTCGGCCATGTGGCTCAGGTCGAGGATCACCTTCTTGGGGCCCATCGCCTTCAAAAGCTGCACGCCGAGCTCGGTCAGTCCGCCTGGCGCGCCGGTGCCGCCGCTGTAGCGCGTCCCACCCCACGCCGGGCCGATGATCCGGACGCCCATGCCGGTCCAGGCACCGAGCTGCGAGGGGTCCTCGATCGGGTCGGCGCCTTCCATCAGCAGCACGGCCGCGAGCTTCCCTTTTTTCCAACCGCCCACGTGGGCCTTCAGCTCGGCCCTGTCGCGGATGAGCTGGAGCCCGCAGCTTCGGTAGTAGTTGACCTCGGCCGTCGCCATGATGTGCGCCTCGTGCGCGTTCTCGTACACGAATCGCGTGCGCATCGACCGGCCGGCGCGGGCGGGGGCCGTGTAGAGGGTGGCGAATATCAGGCCGACGCCGTTGGTTGTCAGTGTCGAGCGGCTCACGAGGTAGCCCGGCGCGGGCGGCGCGAGGAAGCCCCGGCCGGCCGAGATGGCATTCCAGGCGATATCGAGGTGGGCGTCGACGATCATCGCCGGGAGAATACTTGACTTCAAAACCCTGTATCTGGTAATAATGAAGCTCTTCACAATGAACAAAGACACTTTGAAGTCCGCCGAGGCTCCTCGAATCGCCCACGACCTGGCCCGCGACGGGTCGGGACGCCTCTACAGCCCTCGGATGCGCGAGCTGTTCGACACGCTTGAAGTCGACATGAGCGTCGTCGAGGCGATGAGCGCGCTCAAGATGGCCTCGCACGCCCTCACCCTCCTGCATGAGCGCTGGGCCGAGAAGTACGACCTCAGCGAGGGGCGCCTGGGCGTCCTCTTTCGCCTTCACCGCTGCGGGGCGACCCCGCTCGGGGACCTCGCGACCGACCTCGGATCCACGCCACGCAACATCACCGGCCTGGTGGACCATCTCGAGCGCGACGGCCTCGTCGAGCGTGTGCCGGACCAGGACGACCGCCGCTCCGTGCGAGCCAACCTGACCGCGGCCGGCCGGGTTCGGATCGAGTCGATCTGGAAGGAAGGCCTCGAGAACCAACACGTGATCGCGGGCGGTATGACCAAGGAAGACCTGGCGCAGCTTCGACACCTGTGCCTGCAGCTGGTGGAGAACGCCAGGAAGGAGCTGGGGAGATGAGCCAGGCGATGAGCACACCGATGTCCCAGGGGCTGTCACGCAACCGCGTGATCCTCGCGACTGCCGGCACCATGCTGGCGCTGCTGCTGGCCGCCCTCGACCAGACGATCGTCGGCACCGCCATCCCCCGGATCGTGGCCGACCTCAACGGGCTGGACCGGCTCGCGTGGGTCACGACCGCCTACCTGGTCACGTCGACCACCATGACTCCGATCGCCGGCAAGCTCGGCGACCTGTTCGGCAGGAAGCCGTTCCTGCTCGTCGGGATGATCGGGTTCGTGAGCGCGTCGGCTTTCTGCGGGCTCGCGCAGGACATGACGCAGCTGATCGTCGCCCGCGGCATCCAGGGCATCTTCGGTGGCGTGCTGTTCGCGACCGTGTTCACGGTGATCGGCGACCTGTTCCCGCCGGCCCAGAGGGCGCGAGCGCAGGGCCTGTTCGGCGCCGTGTTCGGACTCTCCTCGGTCGTCGGCCCCACTGCGGGCGGGTTCATCACCGACCACTGGAGCTGGAGATGGGTGTTCGAGGTGAACATCCCCGTCGGGATCATCGCCGTCGCCGTCGTGGCGGCCGGTCTCCCCTACGTCAAGTCCAAGGCCTCGTGGCGCGACATCGACTACTTCGGTGCCTTCACGCTGGCGGCCGGGGTCGTGCCGCTGCTGATCGCGCTCACCATCACACGCGACCACGCGTGGAACTCGTTCCCGGTCGTGAGCCTGCTGGCACTGGCGGCGGTCATGCTGGCGGCGTTCGTGTTCGTCGAGTCGAGGGTCGGCGAGCCCATCGTCCCGCTCAAGCTGTTCAAGAACTCGACGTTCTCGGTCAGCATGGTGGTCGGATTTCTGACCGCGTTCGGTATGTTCGGATCGATCCTCTTCACGCCGCTGGTTTTCCAGGGCGTGCTGGGAATCAGCGCCACCAACTCCGGCGCCCTGATCACCCCGATGATGTTCGGCCTCATCGGCGCCAGCACCATCACGGGCTTCGCGATGCGGCGGATCAAGTACTACCGGTTCCTGGGCACGGCCGGCGTGGCCGTGATGATCTTCGGAATGTGGTTGCTGTCGCAGATCACGCCGGCCTCGGCCCAGTGGCAGGTGGTCACCGATCTGATCGTGGTCGGGCTCGGCATCGGCACCACGTTCCCGCTCTACCTCACCGCGGTGCAGGTCGCGCTGCCGCGCCAGTACCTCGGAGTCGCCTCGAGCCAGATCCAGTTCTGGCGGAACCTCGGCGGCACCGTCGGGAGCGCCATCCTGGGTGCCGTGCTGGCCAACCGCCTGCCGAGCTACCTGACCACGCGAGTCTCCGCGCTCAACCTGCCGGCGCAGGTGGTCGACAGCCTGCCCAAGGGCACGAGCGCGAACTCGATCCTCGACCCGACGCTTCTGGCCCACCTGCCACCGGCGTTCGTACACGCCATCCGCCTCGCCCTCTCGGACACCCTGCACGACATCTACTTCTTCGCAGGGGCCATCCTCGTGGTCGCCCTGATCTCGACGGTCTTCCTCAAAGAGGTGCCTCTGACCGGGGCGCGGGCCGAAAACGGCTTCGACGAGGCGCCGGTGATCGTGGACGAGCAAGAGCGGGAGGCGGCGGCGGTCACCGCCTAGCTTCGAAAGCCCTTCTCCAAACTCGGTTCAGGCGCATTACAATCGCCACCGCAACGCTGGAGGGGTAGACCGGCCATTTCCGTCCGGGCCTCAAGCGCGATTACATGGGGAGGCCAGACGGTGAGTTTCGTGGATCGGACCTTGACGTGTCGCGACTGCGGGCGGGAATTCCTGTTCACGGCTGGGGAACAGGAGTTCTACCAATCACGCGGGCTCCAGAACGAGCCGCGGCGCTGTCCGGAATGCCGGGCGGCCCGCAGGACGTCTGAGGGCAACGGTCGATCGCGGGTGATGCACGACGTGATCTGCTCGAACTGCGGTAAGCAGACCCAGGTGCCGTTCGTGCCGACGGGCGCAAGGCCTGTCTTCTGTCTCGATTGTTTCCAGACGGCGGGCCG
Source organism: Candidatus Dormibacteraceae bacterium (assembly GCA_050734495.1). GTDB lineage: Bacteria > Chloroflexota > Dormibacteria > Dormibacterales > Dormibacteraceae > Palsa-870. The sequence continues at coordinate 24,782 of JBOHUQ010000101.1, read as the reverse complement.
CCGCTAGGCCGACCGTCGCGCGGGAGGGAGAGAGGGGACCGCGGCCGGTTCCCTCTTTTTTACGCCAGGGCGATCGGGCGGACGGGCGAGCCGGTGGCGCCGCGCATCTTCAGCGGCAGGCAGACGAAGGCGAACTCGTGGACCCTGGCGGCCGCCAGCTCCTCGAGGTTCAGGTTCTCGATGATCGGGATGCCGGCGCGGACCAGCAGCAAGATGTGGCCGGGCAGCGTCACTCCGAGCTCGGGATCCTTCGGGCCCATGACGTCGAACGCCACGTTGTCGGCGCCCACGGCACTGACCTTCTTGTCGACGAGCCAGCTCGATCCGGCCGCGCTGACGCCGGCGGAACGAAGGTATTCGGAGGGCTCCGACCACAGCGCACCGTAACCGGTGCGCACGAGCACGGTGTCGCCCGCACGGATTTCGACGCCGGCGGCCCTGGCGGCGCGCTCCAGCTCGTCGACCGTGATCGCGTGCTCGGGTGCCAGGCGCTTGGGCCCCGCCACGTCGAGCAACACCCCACGGGTCACCAGCGGCGCCATCGTGTCGATGCCCAGCACACGAAATCCCACCGAGGTCTGGACTCCCTCGTCCACATGCACGCCTCCGTGCAGCGTCAGGTTCTCCGCCTGATGGGCCAGCGCGTCGATGTGAGTGCCCGAATGCTCAGGCATCACGATGAGCCCGGACGCGCTGGTGCGCGCCTCCTCAGCGCCGCGCGCGTGGTGGCGGTGCAGGAAGTAGTTGAAGCCAGGCGTGTGCGCCGGGTGCGACGGCGCGCCGGCGTAGCGAATCTGCTCGAGGTCGAAGACACGGGCGGAGCCGAGAGCTTCGATTAAAGCGGGCATTACTCGCGGTAGCGGTACACGATGCGGCCGCGCGTCAGGTCGTAAGGCGACAGCTCGACGCGGATGCGATCGCCCGGCGTTATGCGAATGAAGTAGCGGCGCATGCGGCCGGCGGCGTATGCGATGAGCTTGTGGCCGCCCTCGAGCTCCACCTCGAACATAGCGTTGGGCAGCGCCTGCGCGACGACCGCGTCCATCACGACCGCCTGCTCTTTCTGGCCGCCATCGTCTTTCTCCGGCTTGGCCGCTTTCGGCGGGCGCCTCGGACCCCTGCGCTGGCTCTTGAACTTCCCCAAGACTCGTGAAGTCTAGTGGGGCCGGGCGGCGGAGGCGAGGCGCGCCTCGATCGCGGCCACCACCTCGGGCTTCACGAGGTCGACTGCAACGTAGCGGTGAAGCGTTTCCACCCAGCGCTCATTTTTTCGCACGGCCTCGGCGATCAACGCGCATCCGCCGTCGATATCACCGTCGCCGGCCATGGTGACGCCGGTCATGACCCGAAGCTCGGTCATCTCCGGCGCGATGGCGAGCGCTTCGTGAAGCTTGGCGATCGCGCCCTTGATGTCGCCGCTTTCCTCAAGGGCGTCGGCCTCACCCGCGGTCATGTACGCGCGCTTGATGCGGAGCAGGCGGCGAAGCTCGGGCAGCGGCTCAGCCGCGTCCTCTACGCGAAGGTCGATGATCCGGTCGGTCCAGGGACGGCCCGTGCCGCTTGCGGCCACCACCACCATCGCCGCCGACTGCTTACCTCTGATGTCACCGCCCTCGGCCTCGGCGGCCTCGAGCGCGGCCATCATCCGCTCCGCGAGCGGCGCGTCGGTGGTCGTGAAGGCCCCGGCCATGGCGTCCCAGACCGTGTCCTTCTCCATCAGGTTGGCCTGGCAGCTGAAACCGTCGCCCAGCGTGTGCCCGGCGGCGGGGATGCACTTGGCGCCGGTGTGCGCTGCCACATTGCCGGACGCATCGACGATCGCGCATTGCCGGGCCTCGGCCCGGGGATCACCGGCGGTCAATGCCCTGAGGGCTTGCTCGGCGGCGTAGCCCGCCTGCAGGAGCTCGAGTCCCAGGAGCCCATAGCTCAGGTTGACGCGGGACTGGGTCGCCACCGCGCCCACCCCGGCCAGGGCCCAGGGCACGGCCGGGCTCACCTGAAAGTAGTGCGATTGCACGGCGACGCCGAACTCGCCCGTCTTCTTGTCACGCGCGACTATCGAGTAGGTCACCGCTCAATCCTAATTCGCGACCGACTGCCGGAGCCCTGCGGCACTAATCCTCGTAGCGGAGCACGCGCGGCTTCGTGGCTTTCCAGCGCTCGATCCACGACCCCTGCAGGTCGGGCTGCCGCGGTTCGGCCGCCAGGGCGCGCACCGCTTTCTCGACCCGAGCCGTGAACTCGCGCGAACCTTCCTTGGGCTGAAGTGCCATGGGCTTGCCGATGCGCACCCTCACCGGGCCCGGGAGCGGAACCTTCTGGCCTCGCGGCATGATCTGGTACGCGCCCCGGATGTGCATCGGCACGACGGGCGTCCCGGTTTCTCGCGCCAGGTGCCCGACTCCCGGCTTGAACTCCTGGATCCGACCGTCGGGCGACCGGCTGCCCTCGGGAAATAGGACCAGGTTCCAGCCCGATTTGAGCAGCCGGCTCGAGCTGTGAAGCTGGGCCTGGGCGCCGCCCGTCCGCGAAAACGGGAACGTGTTGAGGAACAGGCTGACGATGTTGCCGAGCAGCGGGCGCTTGAACCAGTAGTCGGCGGCGGCGGCCACCACGGTGCGGTCGCGTGCGCGATCCGTGAGTGCGTGAAGGATGAGCGACGTGTCGGCGTGGCTCGAGTGATTGGCGGCGAAGATGACCGGCCGCCCCAGCTCGCGGACCCACTCCCGACCCTCGACCTTGGGGTGGGCCATCGCCTCGGTGAAGGGCAGCAGAAGACCGCGCTGGATCAGGTAGCGGATGGAACGCACCGGCTCCTGGCGCGCCCAACCCAGATCGCTCGCGGGCGGCGGAACGACTGCGCCCTGTTCGGGCCACGTGTGCGAGCGCGGCGTGTCCCAGTGCCAGGCGCGACGCACGCGCGTCACGTCATTCGCGATGCCGGCCACGGTGCGCGAGAGGCCGCTGAGTCCGCCCTCACCTGAGTACCAGGGCACGGTCAGATCATTCTCTGGTTGACGTTCTCGGCCGCGCCCTGCGCTTCGAAAGAGGGAAGGTCATACGCGATGAAAAACGAATCGAATATCTTGTACTGCCAGAACGCGAAATAGTAGGTCGAACCCACCGCCGAGGCTGTACCGATCACGGATTGCGGCCCGAGGCCGGTGTCGGTGCCGGTGGTGATGATGCCACCCACCAGCTTGATGAACGTGATGTCCCTCGGCCCGAAGCCGAGCAGCGTGGAAGCGGCTCGATAGTTTCGTGCCGCGACCGCTGTGTCCTTGAACTTGACGACCAATCCGGCCATCAGCCCGCCCCCCGGGGCGCCATTTCCGGTCGCCGAGAACGCGCTGCAGTCGGCGGCCGTCCGGCCATACACGGCGAAATAGGCCTCGGTCGCGCCCTGCGTCTTCCATTGCTCCCACTCGGTGGCGTTCACGTCGTAACCGAACTGGTCGACCGATTTCTCCTTGGTGAGGACCGCTTCCATGTCGCCGCCGCTATCGCAGGCCTCCAGTCCTGACACATCGCCCGGCTGGAGGGCGATGCTCTGAGCGGTGACGGCCTTCGCGTGTGCCGCCGGCGTGCATCCCACCACGGCCAGGAGCGCCACCAGACCAACGAGGATGTGTGCCATCTACTCAGTGAAACGCGCGCCTTCTGCTCATTCGACATCCGCGAGCATGATCGGTGGCATGCGCATGTGCGTGATGCTCGGGTGGGTGCCGACGGTCTGCTCCGCCATCTCGAAAGCATCTTCGAGCGTGGTCGCGGCCTTGAACCCGAGCCGGTGCACGACCTCCCTCTCCCCACCGACGATGATGATGTCGCCGGCGTGGTCGATCCCGTGCGCTGCCCAGATCCACGCGTAATGAGGGTGGATGCCGTGGTAGGCGTGTGACTTGCGGTACAGCTGCCGGAACCACGGGTCTTCGGCGAACCGCTGCTCGTATTTCTTCTCGATCTCGAATGGGTCGCGGGTGTCGGCGAGCACCTCGTCGTAGTAGTCGATGTAGCTCGGGTGCTGCACGGCGTCGAACTCGTAGCGGCACGGGTGCGTGAGGATGAGCACTCCGCCCTTCCTGAGCACCGGCTTGCCGCGATAGAAGTTGAACATGTAGCCGACGCCCATGCACGCCACGAGCAGGGGATTCATCGGCGCATTCACGTTGTATGGTCCGAGATACGGCACTCCCATCGTGACGATGTCGGTCTGGCCCTCGACACGCACGCTGAGCTGGTTGCGCACCGCTTCCATCGTTTTGTCGTGCACCGCGTCCACCTGCCCCGCCTGCACGCTCGTCATGCCATAGGGCGCGCGCATCGCGTGAAAGACGCTGCGCTTGAATACGGGCGGCGCGAGGTCGGTCATCTGCTTCATCGCGAGGAACATCGCCTGGTCCTGTGCCGACCAATCCGTCTCGCGCTTCTGCATGAAGTTGGCGATCGCCGGAAACGCATGGTTGTTGACCGTCGTCTCGATGTGAAACACGCGCACGGTGTCCTCGATCAGCTGCCCCTGCCGGATGCACGAGTGGTGCAGCGCGGAGTCGGGTGGGTTCATGTACGAGCGTGACCCGAGCAGCGTCTTGGCGTTGTGGTGGGCGCGGATGCCGCGGTAGGACGCGAGTCCGGTGGACATCGATTTGTGGCCGCCGTCCATCGGGACCAGGGTCAGGTTGACGTACACGACCAGGTCGGATTCGGCAGCGCGCTTGTGCAGCGTGACCTCCTCGCCCTCCGCGGTCTTGCCGATGTACACGTTCAGCTCGGGGTCCTCACCGTCGTGCTGGTACAGGCGATCCGGCCAGAACGTGCTGAAGATCCGCTCGCCGACTATGTGGCGGATCTCGTCCTGGGTCATGCGGCGGTGCAGACCGAGCGCCGCGATCAGGTGGATGTCCTCGATGCCCGCCTCGGCCGCCATGTCGATGACCTCTTCCATCACAAGCTGCCGCACGTCCGGCGCGGCCATCGGCGGAAGCGGAAGGGAGAGGTCGTCGAATGCGATCGTGAGCTTCATCCCGCGGCGCAGCAGCGACTTGAGCGGGTCGTCGTCCAGCGGCTTGGCAAGCGCGCGCTTGATCGCACGCTCGGGGTGCGCGATCGCGTCGAGCGGATCCGGCGGGTAGACGATGCGCGCGCCCAGCGGCAGCTTCTCGAGGCGCACCCCCTCTCCGTAGTGAAAGAGCACCGGAGGAGTGTTGCGATCGACCTCGATAACGGCGCCCGGGCGAGCCATCTAGATTTTCAATCCTCGCAGATCGAATGCGACCTTCACGGCGCCCAGCTTTCCAGCGCTCATCGCGTAAGCGATCGCGTCGCGATACTCGCCCAACCCGAACAGGGGCCCGGTCAGCGTCTCCAGGTGCATCTCCGGCGCCGCTTGCAGGGCGAGCTGAAACGTGCGCTTTCCCTTCTTCTTCGGTTCCGCGCCGTACGCGTACGCACCCATCACGGTCAGCTCTCGTTGCCAGATCGGCGCCCAGTCGACCTTCTCCTCGCCCGGCATCCCGACGACGATCACCTTCCCGCCCTCGCGCGTGAACCGCACGGCGTCGTTGAGGCTGTCGGTGCGGCCGACGCACTCGAACGTGATGTCGGCGCCGCCCAGCAGCAGCGAACGGTTCATGCCGTCGAGACGCCGTGCGCCGGTTGCGAAACGGACTCGCTGGAAGACCTCCGACGGCGTGATGACCTGGTCCGCGCCCAGTTTCCGCGCCAGGTCGCGCTGCGTCGGGTGCTTGGCGATCGCGATGAGGCGCCGAGGAGGCGTGAAGAATTTGATCGCCGCCACGGTCAGCAGTCCGATGGTCCCCGCGCCGGACACCACGACGATGTCGTCCTTTCCCGCGTCTCCACGCAACGCCGCATGCACGCAGCACGCGAACGGCTCGATGAGCACCGCCGCCTCATCGGACAGCGTCGAGGGCACCTCATGCAGCTGCGACGCATGCGCCACCAGCACCTCGCCCCATCCCCCACCCGTGTCGGCGCAGTAACCCGTCTGCAGCCCGACCTGGATCGGGCCCTCGGTGACGTTGTAGCAAAGTCCCGGCCGCCCCTCGGCGCACCGCGCGCATGGCGGTTCGATCCCCCGCACCGCGCAGCCGAGCGCGGGTTCGATTACCACTCGCGTCCCATCCTCGAGCGTGCCGACGACCTCGTGGCCCGGCACGAACGGATAGCTCGTCAGAGGGTCGAGGTACAAAGACGCGTGCCCGCCGATGGCCGCGAGGTCCGACCCGCAGATCCCGCTCAGCGTCGGCATCACCCGGACCCAATCGCGAGCCGGCAGCTCGGGCTCGGCCACGTCGCCGAGGTGCAGCATAGACAGCGCGCTCGTCGCGACATCGGGCCGCCCGCCCGACGCGCGCACGATCGCAAACCTTGGAATGCTTCTTTCGAACGTCAGTGCAAGCACGGTCCGCCCCACCCGGGCTTCGCCCGACCGCCCCGGCGAGCGGGGAGGTGTACTGGCCTCACCGTCGCACCGCTTCCCGGTATTCAGGCGAGCGCGGGTCCGGCATCGGAAGCCGCCAGTTGCCCGGCGCCATCTTCCATCGCTCGACCCGCCACCCGCGCTGTCCCGCCACCTGCGACAGCCGCGCGTCCGGGTTCACCGCGACCGGCGTGCCCACGAGCTCGAGCATCCCGAGGTCCGACAGCGAGTCCGCGTAAGCGAAGCTCTCCGACAAGACGATCCCGTGGCTTCCCGCGTACCCCTCGAGCAGCGTGGCGCGCGCCTCGCCCGCCGGCGGAGGCGCTTGAAGGTCGCCGGTCAGCCGGCCTTCCTTGACCAGCAGGTGCGCGCAGTCGACCTCGACTTCCAGCAGCTCGGCGAGGGGCTCGACCACCACGTCCAGCGCGCCCGTCAGCAGCAGCACGCGATGTCCCGCCCGCTTGTGCTCGCGGATGCGGCGCATCCCTTCGGGGTAGATGCGGCGCAGCGTGACGGCGTCGAGCGCTTCGCGCCCGAGGCCCTTCATCACCTCGTAGTCCAGCCCGTCGTACTCGCGATAGAAGCTGCGCTGGAACTCCGCGCGCGAGCGCCGCTCGAGGTACAGCCAGCGTGGCGCCTCACGCAGCATCTGCGCCATGAACGCCGGCCACTCCTCGATGGGCTGAGCGCGCAGCCGCATCCACAGGAGGTACTCCACGACATTGGTCTCCACCAAGGTGCCGTCGACGTCGAAGACGGCGAGCACATCGGCGCGACCCTTGCGCCGCTCGATCGCCGCGCGGACCGAGCTCGACTCGGTTTTGACCGCCGTGCTTCCCGTCGGCTGCTTGCCCTTGCGGGCCACCGTCTCGGCGCGAGACATCCGCACCACGGTCGGAAAGTGCACGTCCTGGAAGTAGTGCTCCCAGTCGTACAGGGCAGCGTCGAACGGAAATATCTTTCGCTCGGCCTCCGGCACGCGATTCCACACCGACATCAGGTTGCGTGTGTCGAAGACGCAGTCGACCTCGGTGTATACGCCGTAGAGCTGGATCAGGTTCAGCCCGCGGTCCAGACGCTCACGCTCGGCGTTGAGGTCGTCGGACAGATCGGCGACGCTCGCGCCCAGGGGCAGCCGCTCGACCACCCACTGCGCGGCCTCCACGAATCGCAGCGCGGTGCGAGCGCGCGTGGCGAGCTCTTCGCGCGTGGGATAGGTCCAGGCCGGCGTGCCGATCGCCTGGCCGTAGCGGTCGCGCAGCGGATGCTTGGAGAAGTAGCGCTCCGCTGATTCCTGCATACCTCTGAAACGAAGCGGGTTGCGGCTCCCGGAGGCCGCGTGATACACGCGAGGCCTCTCGTCCGGAGGCGGATTCGCCGCGACGGCGAGCACAGTGTTGACCACGAAGTCGGCGGGGATGATGTCGAGCACCGAATCAGGCAGCCCAGAAAAATCACGCAGGATGCCGCGCCCGAAAGCGAGGATGAGCGGCTCCGCCATGCGAAAGCCTTCGAGCCACCCGGGAAACGGCTCCGCGAGGGCGCTCTCGATGATCGACGGCCGCACGATCGAAAGCGGGATGTCGCCGTGCAGCTCCACCACCGCGTGCTCGGCCATCGCCTTCGTGAAGGAGTAGATGTCGGCGAAGCCCATCGCGTTGGCGTGCACGCGGCCGCGCTCGATCAGTCGATCCTTCACCCAGCGATCGCGCAGCCGCTCGGTCGTCCGCGCGACCGCGGGCGTCCCGGCCGGCCCCATGCGCGAGCGCGCCTCCTGCCCGAGCTTCTTCAGGATCTCGGGCCGGCGCGACTCCTCCTCCACAGGTCCTCGCAGGTTCGCGAGCACCGCCGCCTCGTGCCGCCAGTTGAGGCCGGGATCGTGTGGGGCTTCTTCGCGCACGAGGCCGCGCAGCATTCCGCCGACGTAGGCGGTCGAGACGTGGACCAGGTGCGGCCGGGACCCCGCCGCCTTCAACGCCTCGACCATTCGCGCGGCGCCCAGGAGGTTGGTCTGCGCCGAGAGGTCGGCCGGGTTGTCGAACTCCACCGCGGCGGCCGAGTGGATCACGATCTCGCACGCGCGCAGCCGCTCGCGGCCCTCGTCGCTCAGCCCCAGCCCGTCTCGCCCCAGGTCGATCTCGACCACGGCGAGCTTGTCCTTGACGAGCTTGGCGAATGCCGCCTCGCCTCGCTCGTCCTTGAGGCGCTTGAACGCCGGACTCGAGAGCACCTCGCGTTCGAGGCGGTCGGAAGCCGGGCGGCGGGCGCTGGAGCGGATCGCGAGGTTGATCTGCCCGACCTCGGGGATCGAGCGCAGGCATTTCTCCACGATCGACTTGCCAAGGAAGCCGGTGCTGCCGGTGACCAGGATGGTCTTGCCCTTCAAGGCCTCGGCGATCAAGACCGGTTGATTCTAGTTGGGTTAGGTCGTCTTCTCGCCGTGGTCGAGGGCCGGCACGGCGATCACCGCCGATCCGCTCTCGTCCGTCCAGCCGAGGTTCGTCGTGACCGACGTCCAGAACCAGTACCTCTGGCCTGCCCTGCCCTGGAATACGGCCGAGCCGGCGCCGGAATTCTGGATCCACGGCTTCATCGAACCATCCTGGAACGCGACGTAGGTGTTGAAGCGGTCACCTGCGCCGGGGCTGGACCACGAGACGGTGATCGCGGCCGGGTCGTCCGAAATCGTCGCGGCGCTCACGCTGACTTTGGGCATCGCGATGTCCGCGTAGCGTGGCGAGCCCGTGAGCCAGAGGTCGCCCTGGTCCCATGAATTGGGATCGGGATACGATCCCGACCATCCATATGGATCGATCGGTGTCTGGCTGCGGTGGATGTTGTACACGCCAAAGTGCAGGTGAGGCCCGGTCGCCGTGCCCGTCATGCCAGAGATTCCGATCACCTGCCCTCGCGCGACGTACTGGCCCTTGGTCACATTGATCTTCGACAGGTGGCCGTAAAGGGTGAGCAGGCCGTTGCCGTGGTTGATCTCGATCGTCTGTCCGCTCAAGCAGGTGTGGCAGTTGGGGTCGAGCCAGTTCGCGTACATGACGACACCCGGCGCGGCGGCCGCCACCGGCTCGTAGGTGAGCGCATAGTCGTAGCCGTCGTGCCCGTCGTAGTAGAGGTAGTCGTGCCCAGCCGGAGTCTGTGCATAGCCGGCGTCAAATCCCGGGTCCGGACCCCCTACTTTGGCCGCGGCCTGGACGCCGTCGTAACGGCAGATCGTCCCGTTCGTCCCGTAATCGGGATAGCAGTGATCGAAGAGGGAGGTCACGATGTGGGGGCCCATGAACGGCAGGGTCAGGAAGGCTCCAGCCGCCGGCGCCACGCCGAGGTTTCCGGCGCCGTCCTCGACCGGGCCGTAGCTCAGCTGGCCCGGGTAGTACCAGCGCACGTACTTACCGGCCTGGTGGCCTGGAGTCTGCGCTTGAGAAGCCTGAGCGGGAACGGCCCACAGGAATAGAGAGAGGAAGGTGACCGCAAATACCAATACCCGCATAGCCCTTGAAACGGAGATCCCAACTTTAGGTTGCGGTCGCGTGCGGCCCGGCGCGGATTTGGTTAAGTTTCGCAAATGACCTATGGCGCGACTTCGCGCGGCCCCATTCTGAGCCAGGGCCGGGCGGCGGTGTACGAGGAGCCCATCGGGCCAGACGGCGTCAGGGTTCGAGAACGACCGAAAACCGAAGCAGAGCAGGGGTCGGTCGCGGTCGCGATCAGAGCCGCCTCCATCAACCACCTCGACCTCTGGCTGGCCCATGGCGCCCAGCGCATCACGCCTCCACGCGTGATCGGCGCCGACGGCGCCGGGGTGGTGCAGTCCAGCGGAGATCCCTCGTGGCAGCCGGGTGACGAGGTCGTCATCTTCCCGACCCTCTGCTGCTGGGAGTGCGAGTGGTGCCGCGCCGGCGAGAACGTGAAATGCGCTCAGTTCGGCGTACTCGGCGAGCATTCCGACGGGACAGCGTGCGAGCTGATCCATATCGATGCGCGCAACATCTTCCGCAAGCCGGCCGGCCTCTCATGGGAGGAGGCTGCGGCGTTCCCGCTCACGTTTCTCACGGCGTGGCGGATGCTCACGACGCGCGCGCAGCTGCGCGCGGACGAGACGGTGCTCGTCGTGGGCGCGAGCGCGGGTGTCGCGGTGGCCGCGATCAGCATCGCTCGTCACCTCGGCGCGCGAGTGCTCGCCACAAGCCGCTCAGAAGCGAAGCGCAAGCGGGCGCTGGAGCTCGGCGTGGAGGCGGTTTTCGACTCCGTTGATTTCAGCCACGCGGTGCGGCGGGCCACCGGCGACGGGGTCGACGTCGTTTTCGAGCATGTCGGCCCGGCGACGCTCGAGGAATCGATTCGCTCGCTGGCGCTGGGCGGCCGCGTCGTCACCTGCGGCTCCACGTCGGGGGTCAGGGCGGAGATCAGCATGCCGCGGCTCTTCTTCCGCCATGCGGGCCTGCTCGGATCGACAATGGGCAATGCGGACGAGTTCGAAGCGGTGCTCAGGGCGATCGACGGGGGACTCAGGCCGGTGGTCGACAGCACTTATCCGCTGTCGGACGTGACGGCCGCCCTGACGCACCTCGATTCGGCTGAGCAGTTCGGGAAGGTCGTGCTATCGGTTTCGGAACGTTAGTTGAGGAGATGATCCGGTCATGAGAGGCTTCAAGACATTCCTGTTGCGGGGCAACGTCGTCGATCTCGCGGTCGCGGTCGTGGTCGCCGTCGCGTTCGGTCTGGTCGTGACCGCGTTCGTGAAGGACCTCGTGACTCCTCTCATCGCCGCGCTGTTCGGCAAGCCGGACTTTGGGGCCCTGACCTTCACCATCAACAACAGCAAGTTCCTCTATGGAGACTTCATCAACGCGGTGGTGTCGTTCATCATCGTGGCCGCGGTCATCTACTTCTTCGTCGTCGTGCCGTACACCGCGCTGCTCGCACGGTCGCGCAAGGAACCGCCGGCCGACCCCACGACGAAAAAGTGCACGGAGTGCGAGAGCGAGATCCCGATGGGCGCCCGACGCTGCGCCTTCTGCACGTCCGCGCAGCCGGTCGCCTAAGCGGGCACCACCCACAGCTTGGCGGCCGTCTCCTGGCTCAACGTCACCTCGCGCGCGCCGGCCTTGACACGCACGGTGCGGCCGACGCCGTCGACCTCCACGACCCCGATCTCCTGGCCAGGTACGAGCTTGCGCTCATGCAGGTAGGCCAACAGGAGCGGCGCCTCGCGCTCGGCAACCTCGGAAACCCTGGTGATGGCCGCCCGCGTCCCGGCCACCACTCGTGAGAGCCTGACCTCGTTCGGAGCCGCCTCCGAGTAGCCCGGGATCGGGTTGCCGTGAGGGCAGGTGGCCGGACGCCCCAGCACCTCGTAGAGGCGCTTCTCCACGACGTCCGACACGGCATGCTCGAGGCGGGCCGCCTCCTCGTCCGCCGTCACCCAGTCGAGGCCGAGACGGTCCGTGAGCCAGCGCTCCATGATCCTGTGCCGCCGCACGATGGACTCGGCCATACGGCTTCCCCTGGGGGTCAGCTCGATCTCCTTGTGGACGTTGAGCCGCGCCAGCCCGTCGCGCGACATGCGCCGCACGGCGACCGTGACGGTCGGCCGGCTCACGCTCAGCCAGTCCGCCAACCGTGCGCTGCGCACCGCCTCGCCCTCGCTATGGATGTAGTAGATCGCTTCGAGGTAGTGGGAGACCACCTCGGAAGGACCATGCGCGGGTTCGTTAGACTTCACTAATCGTGGCTTTGGCACGTACTAACTCACTATGAGCCAAGCCGCCGCCATTGGGTTGGGCGCGATTGCGGGGGCGACCGTTTTCCTCGGCCTCCCGGTGGCGCGGATGAAGGGTTTGCCAAAGTCCATTCAGGGATTCCTGAACGCGTTCGCGACCGGCATCCTCGTCTTCCTGCTCTGGGACATCCTCGCCCACGCGGGCGGGCCTGTGACGGCCGCCCTGGAACAGAGCCGGCGGGAAACGTTCACGGCTATGGCGCTGATCTTCGCCATCGGTCTCGGGGCGGGGCTCCTGGGCCTCGTCTACTTCAACCGCACGGTCTTCAGCCATCTCCGGCACGCCACGGCGAACCCGAGCGCAAGGTCGTTGTCGCTGGCCATCGCAACCGGGCTCGGGCTGCACAACCTGTCCGAGGGTCTCGCGATCGGCGAGTCCGCCCACGTCGGCGCGATCGCGTTCACAGGCGTGCTCGCCGTGGGTTTCGCGCTCCACAACATCACCGAGGGTTTCGGCATCGCGGCACCCATGACCACCGAGACCAAAGCGGCTTCGTGGCGCTTTCTCGGGCTCGTCGGTCTCATCGGCGGAGGACCCACCTTCATCGGCACGTGGATCGGGTACCTGGCCGGCTCTCCCTATTTCTCCGTCGCCTTCCTGGCGGTGGCTGCAGGCGCCCTCCTGTATGTGCTGAACGAGCTGTTCAACCTGGGCCGCAAGCTCAACTCCCCGCCCGCGTTCGCCTGGGGATTGCTGCTGGGCTTCCTGACCGCCTACGCCACCGAACTCTTCCTGACCGCGACCAGCGGCGCCTAACCCGTCAAGAGCTCAGCTGGCGTAGTCGAAGTCGGCTGTTCCGTCCCCGTCGGGCTCGATGTCCTGCCAGTCCGGGTAGCGCCAACGGAACAGGCGCTCCTGGATCTCGAACAGGCTGTCCAGCGTGTCCTGGACCTGGCCGCCGTCGCGCAGCGGCTCGCGCACGTGGTTCGGCATCGTCTCGACCACCCCGCGGATCTCAGCCCGCACCGGCTGCGGCACCGTCTTGACCCCGTCTCGGTTCATCTCCTCGAGGCGCCAGAGCACGCGGTCGGTCGCCTCCAGCATGCGCTGGAAGGCGTACCGGCGCCGCATCCGGCGGCGCAAAGCGGTCTCCTGCTGCTCGATCCGGCTGCTCGTATGGTCGATCATGCTCAGCTACCTTTCTTAGCTTAGCCGCTCCAGCGAGTTCCCAAAGAGGCGATTTGAGTGATTTTGTAACTCGGCTCGAACAGTTGTTCCGCCCGATCGACGCCTGGGGCGAGTTCAGAAGGGGCGCCCGGCCGGCCGCCGTGGTGTTCGTCCTGTACCGCCACGGCGGCCGCTGGATGGTCCCATTCGTCAGGCGGCGGGGCGACCTCAGGGACCACCCGGGGCAGGTCGCCCTGCCCGGCGGCGGTGTGCAGGCCGGAGAATCGGCCTGGGAGGCAGCCCAGCGCGAGGTGCAGGAGGAGATCGGTGTCCCTGTGGGCGACCTGACGCCTCTCGGCGCCGGCGACGGGGTCTATGCCGCGGTGTCCAATTTCTCCGTCGTGCCCTTCGTGGCCTACCTGCGGCAGCCGGCGCTGCCGTTCGCGCACGACGAACGCGAGCTCGACGGCGTCCTGGCCATCCCACTCGACCGGCTGCTCGACGACAGCGCCTGGCTCGAGTCTGACGACCCCTGGCGCTTTCGCTACCTGGCGCACGAGGAGAGCGTTGTGTGGGGCCTGACCGAGCGGATCGTCTCCGGGCTCGCGCCGAAGCTCAGGAAAGCGCTCGCCGAAGATCAAACCGCGGATCCGCCAGCTGGTCCCGCGTGACCCGCGCGCGCTCCTGCATCACGCGGCGGGCGCGGGCCACAGTGTGGTGGTCGTTGACTCCGGCGACCGCGACGAGCGTGCCCGCCTCCAGGTAGAACACCGCAAACGGTGGCACCCCGAAACCTCCCCGCACCACGATCTCGTCCCATGGCAGGGCGGCGCCGGCGTATTGCAGGTTGACGTCGTACTGGTCGGACCAGAACCACGGCACCTCCGAAAAGGTCTCGCCCGCGCCCCCCATTGCGCGGCCGACGGCAAAGCCCTGCCGCTGCGCGGTCTGGAAGTGCTCGACGCGAATCCGCGCCTCGTAGAGGGGACTCCAGAATCGCGTCACGTCACCTGCGGCAAACACCCCGGGCGCGGAGGTACGACCCAGCGCATCGACCACGATGCCTCCGTCCACATCCAGACCCGCGCGCTCCGCAAGCTCGGTGCGCGGGGTCGAGCCGGCGCCGACCACCGGCGCTTGCAGCCGCGGCAGCGCTGCGACCCCGAGATGCAGCTCGACGCCGCGCGAGCGGTGCACGTCCGCCAGGTAGCCACCCAGCTCTGGACCCAGCACGCGAACCAGCGGCTGGGCGAGCGCCTCGTAGACGCGGACCGAGCGTCCCGACAGGTTCGCCGCCGCCGCCACCTCGCAGCCGATGAAGCCCGCCCCGATCACCTCGAGCGGACGGCCACGCTCGAGCACGGCGCGCAGCGCATCCGCGTCCGCCAGCTCGCGCAGGTAGAGCCCGTCCTCGAACCCCGGGAGGCGTCGCGCGGACGACCCGGTCGCGATGCACAGAACATCCCACGCAACCGCTTCCCCGGATCCGAGCTCGGCGGCATGGCGCTCGACGCCGAGGTCGGTGACCCGCTCACCCAATCGCAATTCGACGCTGAGCTCGCGATACTGCTGAGCCGGCCGCAGTCCCAGCTTCTCGCGTGGCACCGTCCCGAGCAAGTAGCCCTTGGACAGATGAGGCCGCTCATACGGCAGCTCAGGCTCAGCGCCCACGAGGACGATCTCGCCGCCGAACCCCGCATCCCGAAGGCCGGCGGCGACCGCATCACCGGCAGGACCGCCGCCGGCGATCAGCGCTCGGGTCGTGTCTTTTCCAGCCGGCGGAGGCGGCGCAGCGACCAGAACAGGTATCCGCCGAGAGCTACGACCGCGAACGCGTAAGCGCTGATGAGGTAGCTCACTGGATGGGCTCCGCCTCGCGCGAATTCACCGTGGTCACGACGTGGGCCACCTCGGCGACCGCGCCGTCTGCGAGCGTTTCGATCCGATAGCGGATCACCACCATCACCGCCGCGAGGACGAGCGTGCAGGCCATGGTCAGGAAGAACGTCGCGAGCATCTCCGGCGGGAGCGCGTCGTTGATGATGATCGGCCCCGGGTGCTGGGTCTGCCACCACGTGACGCTGAAGTGCACGACCGGCACATCGATGAAACCGAAGATGCCGACGATCGCCGCGAAGCGCGCGGCCTGCCGGCCCGGCTCGGCAAGTTGCCGGACGAGCAGGTACCCGGCGTAGATGATCCAGAGCACCAGCGTCGACGTCAGCCGCGCGTCCCAGGTCCAGAACGTGCCCCAGATCGGCTTGGCCCACAGCATGCCCATCACCAGCGTGACAGTCGTGAACACCAGCCCGACCGGCGCGCCGGCGCGCGCGAAGCGATCCGCGACCAGGCTCTCGTTGCGCAGATAGATGAGTCCGCCGACCAGCACCACGGCAAAACTGCCATATGCGGCGATGGCCGCGCTGACGTGCAGGTAGAAGATCCGCTGCACGGTGCCCTGCAGCGCGTCGGTGGGCGCGTACAGGAAGATCGCGGCGCCCGCGACGAGCATCAGGGCCACGGCGGCTGCCGCCGCCTTGTCGTAACTGTTCAGCCGCGCGCGCGCAGGGCGCACCTTCATTCGTCCAGCACGAAGCGCGCAGCGAGCGACGTGAGCACGAGGAACAGTATGTCGAAGTCCACGAGCAGGGCCATTGCCTGGTCGTAGCTCCCGCTCGCACCCATCGCGACCTGCACCGCCTGCCCGCCCGCGACGATGAAAGGAATCCACAACGGCAGCGTGAGCAGTGGAAGCAGCAGCTCGCGAGCGCGCACGCGCGCCACCATCGCCGCGAAGAGGCAGCCGAGCGCGGCCATGCCAATCGTGGCCAGCAGCACCGCCGCGACCACCTGCACGCTGAGCGGCGTACCGAAGAACAGGGTGAGCGCAGGCAGCAGCACCGCCTCGCATCCGACGAGCAGCACCGTCGCAGCCAGCGCCTTGCCGGCGAAGATCGCCACCGGCGAGGCCGGCGTCATCAGCAGCGCTTCCAGCGAAGCCTGCTCGCGCTCAGCGGCAAATGCGCGGCCGAACGCGACCAGCCCCGCGAAGACGAGCGCAAGCCACAGGACGCCGGGCGCGATGGAGGGTGCGTTGCGCGCGTCGATTTGAAAACCGAAGTTTGCGATCACCAGGGCGAGGATCACGAACTGCGCCAGCGCCGGCACGAGCTCGCGCGTGCGCCATTCCGCCCTCAGGTCTTTGCGCGCGACGGCGACCGCCACCGCGAACGAGTTCGTCACTTGACCACGTGCAGGCGCGTTGCCGTACCCACCGAACGGCCATGTCGCAGCGTGAGCGTTCGCTGGCACAGGCGGTTCGCGAGCGCGTGGTCATGGGTCGCCAGGACCACCGTCCGCTCCTTCATAACCGCGGCAAGCAGCTCCGCTCCGTCTGAGCCAAGGCTCGCATCCGGCTCGTCGAGCACCAGCAGCTTCGGGTCATGCAGGACCGCCCGGCCGATGGCGAGTCGCTGCTGCATGCCGCGCGACAGCAGGCCCGCCGGACGCGTGGCTAAAGAGGCGAGCCCGACCAGTTCGAGCGTCTCCCCCACGCGCTCCCGGCTCACGCCGTGGAGCGTGCAGAAGAATTCCAGGTTCTCGGCCGCGGACAGGGCCGGGTAGAGACCTGGAGCGTGGGCGACGTAGCCGATCCGCTGCCGCAGACGCCGGCGTTCTCGAAGTGCGTCGAGGCCCATGATCTCGAGCCGTCCCGACGTCGGGCGGGCGGCCGTGGCGAGGATGCGCAGCAGCGTGGTCTTGCCCGCCCCGTTCTCACCCAGCACCGCCATGTGCTCGCCGGAGTCGATCGTGAGGTCGACAGATTCGAGCGCCACCTCCTGGCCGAACCAGTGCGTCAGGCCATTCGCCACCAGGATGCTCATCTGTCCGCCTCCGCAGGGGTCTTGATCAGCGGCCACAACACGAATGGGCCGGCGGCGAACAGGAGCAGGGTCG
The DNA here is from genome assembly GCA_050734495.1 of Candidatus Dormibacteraceae bacterium. Lineage (GTDB taxonomy): Bacteria > Chloroflexota > Dormibacteria > Dormibacterales > Dormibacteraceae > Palsa-870. The sequence continues at coordinate 7,481 of JBOHUQ010000101.1, read as the reverse complement.
CGACGATGAGCGCCATCTAACCGGGCACCGATGCGGGCACGCGGTGCCTCTTCGCTTCCACGGCCGGGGCTCGTTCTCCAAGGTTGCCGAGCAGCACACCGAAGATGATGATCGCCCCTCCCGCCCAGATCCAGCTCACGAGCGGGTTGACGAAAACTCGAAACGCAGCGGAGCCGTCGGTGTTGGCGCCCACGAGCACGACGTAGAGATCCGCGACCGGCGTGGTGTTGATCGCCACGTGCGTCAGGGACTGACCGCCCAGCCCCGCGTACGTCGCGAGGGCGGGCTCCAGGGTCGCATCGCCGAACCGCATCGACGCGACGAGCTCGCTGTGGTCCGCCAGCTGGCGCTGCTCGGTACCCGCGTAGGTCAGCGTGTAGCCGGCGACGGTCACCTGCTGGCCGGGCGCGAGCGTCACGTCTTTTTCCTGCTGCCAGAAATGAGAGGCCCCAATGCCCGCCACGAGAACCGCGAGTCCGAGGTGCGCGAGGTAGGCGCCGTAGCGCCGCCGCCTGCGGACCAAGACAGCGGGCAATCTCTTCCATCCGGAGCTCAGGCGCCCGTACTGCATCACGCACGTCGCCATGATCGCCGCGACCAGTGGGAGCGCGATGAGCGCCGGTATGGAGCCGGCTCCCGAGACCAGCAGCGCGACCCATGCGACGGCGGCGGCGGCGCCCGGCCAGACCATCGCTCGCAGCGACGGGAGCCTCGCGGCGCGCCGCCAGGGCAGGAGCGGCCCGGCCGCCATCAACGCGAGGATCACGAGGAACAGCGGGCCGGCCGCGCGCTCGTAATACGAGGCGCCAACCACTCGCTGCCGGCCGAACAACCCAGACACAAGCGGCAGGATCGTGCCCCAGAACACCACCGCGACCACGCCGACCAGGAGCAGGTTCTGGAGCACGAAAGCTCCTTCGCGAGAAATCGGGGTCACCGGATGATCGCCTCCGCCGGCTGCGCCCGACCGCGCCGCCAGCAAGACGACCGAGAACACGATGCAGATGAAGAGGAAACCCAGGAACCACGGGCCGATGGCGCTGACCGCAAAGGTGTGCACCGAGGGAACCACACCGCTGCGCGCGATGAAGGTGCCGAACACCACCAGCAGAAACGCGAGGATGACCAGCCCGAAATTCCACGTGCGCAGGCGGCCGCGCGTCTCCTGGACCATCGACGAGTGGAGATAGGCTGTTGTCGCCAGCCAGGGCATCAGGGCGACATTCTCGACCGGGTCCCAGCCCCAGTAGCCGCCCCACCCGAGCACGTGGTATGCCCACCACATGCCGAGGATGAGCCCCGTCGTCTGCAGGCTCCACGCGACGAGCGCGAAGCGGCGGGTGTGCGCGATCCACGCGGAGTCGAGCCGGCCGGCCAGCAGCGCGGCGGATGCGAAGCAGAACGGAATCGCGAATGACGCGAAGCCGGCGAGCACCACCGGTGGGTGGATCAGCATTCCGCCATCGCGCAGGACGGGGTTGAGCCCCAGCCCGTCCGGCGGTGTGATCGACAGCAGGTCGAAAGGGCTCGCCACCAGCGCCAGCACGACCAGGAAGAAGCTGAGGATCACGGCCATCAGGCCCGCGGCGTATCCCGCGACCCTCAAACCGAGCGATGCGCTCGCCACGAGCGAAACGCTGCCGAGCACCCCGAGCACGAGGGTCCAGTAAAGAAGCGAGCCCTCCTGCCCACCGTAGAACCCGGCCGCGACCAGCGCGGTCGGCGTCGAGAGGTCGGTGTGCTCGGCGACGTAGGCGAGCGAGAAGTCGTGGCTGAGCAGCGCCCACATGAGCACCGCGCTCGCGAAGGCGACCATCGCCGCCGCGGCATAGAAAGCGCGCCTGCCCACCTGGACCATGACCGCGTTCTCCTGGAAGCCCGCCCAGAAAGAGAGCACGGCAGAAAACCCGCCCATGACGAGGGCCGCCAGCAGAGCGCCCGCACCGACGTAGCCGGCGATCACTGGGTGTAGGGAGTGGTCGCGAACCGCGAAGGGCACTTGGCCAGCAGCGTGCGCGCGTGGAAGACGCCGTCCGGGCCCAGCCGTCCCTCGACGACCACCGTGATGCCGGGCTGGAAGATGTCCGGCAGAATCCCGGAGTAGTCGACCGGCATCGAGGCGGTTCCGTCCTTCTCCGTGAACGTGACATGCAGCCCGCCGTTGCTCTTCTGCACGTCGGGTTGCACGACGCCCGCGACACGCACATCACCGGTGACCGCATGCGATCGCAGCTGGCTGACCGTGAGGTAATACTCGGCGGAACCACCCGATGCCGAGTAGATCAGGTAGCCGACGCAAGCCGCCACGATCAGAGCGGGAATCGACCACCTGATCATGTCGAGATCAAGGCCAGGTAGTGGTCGAGGGTCGGCCCATCCAGCGGCCCCGTGAACGAAGCGGTCACGCGACCCTGGGCGTCGATGAAAAATGTGGCCGGCAGCCCTGCCACGCCGTAGGCCTGGTAGCTGCCCACGATGATGGGCCCCGCCGGGTAGGGATGCTGGTGCAGCTGCTCGAAGCTGCTGAAACCGCCGGTTGTGTCCCGGTTGTCGGCGCCCACGAAGGCGATCCCGGGGTGCTCGGCCGCGGCGTTCGAAAGGACGGGCAGCTCCTGCGCGCACGGCGCGCACCAGGACGCCCAGAAGTTCACCACGACGGGCTTGCCCTGCAGCTGCCATACCCGAACCTGCTCGCCGGTCGCTGTCTGGATCGCCAGCCGGGGTGCGGTCTTGCCCAGGAGCGGCGGGTTGGCGAGCGCCGCGTGCTGGAGTCCCCAGGCGAGGGACAGCATCAAGACCGAACCGAGGACGATCGCAAGTCCCGAGATCCAGATCCTGCGGCTCACGCGCCTGAGTCTAGGGACTCGAGGACGCCGTTTGCCTTCGCGATCCTCGCGTAAAGGCGGCCCGAAGGCTTGATGGTCCGTTCCAGCGTATTGCGATCCACCGCGATCAAACCGAAGTGGGCCTGGTAGCCGCGCGCCCACTCGAAGTTGTCCATGTTCGTCCAGTGAAAGTAGCCACGCACGTCGACGCCGTCCTCGATCGCCAGGCGCACGTTCGCGAGCACGTCCGTGAGGTAGCGCTCCCGTTCCAGGTCATCGGTGGTGGCAATCCCGTTTTCCGTGATGTACACCGGCTTGCCGAGACCTTTCAGCTCGCCGAGCACGCCCCGGATCCAGCTCGGGTCGGCGCTCCATCCCATCTCTGTGACCGGCGCGCCGGGAACGTTGTACCGCCTGATGAACTGTTCCCGCGGCCGGCCGGGATCGAAGGCGACGGACTGGCCGTGGTAGTGGGCGACTCCGATGAAGTCGGATGTCGCCTCGACCACCTTGCGCAGCCTGCCGGGTGCCACGGGCCAGCGGTCCAGCACGAGCTGGGCCGTGCGGGCGGCCAGCCGGTCCGCACGCTTCTGTGTCGCGGGCATGAACAGGAACTTGTGATGGGACAGCCCTACCGGTGAGTCCGGCCATCGCCTTTTGATGGCGATGTAGGCCAGCTCGTGCGCGCGGCGCAGGTTGGCCAGCACCCTGTAGAAGGAGGTCAGGTCTCCGATGTGCCCAGGTGGGAACTCGCCGGTGATCCAACCGTTGGCCGAGTAGATGTTGGGCTCGTTGATGGTGCACCACGACGTGACGAGGTCGCCCAGCTCGTCGACCACGCGATGCACAAACGGAAGAAAGGCACGCGCCGATCCCGAAGCGGTCCATCCGCCTTTGCGGACGAACCAGAGCGGGTTCGTGAAGTGATGCAGGGTGACCATCGGCAGCATTCCCTGCTCGCGCAGCTCGCCCAGCACATCGCGGTAGTGCCTGATCTGGCGTGAGTCGAACTCACCTTCTGACGGCTCGATGCGCGACCACTCGATCGAGAGGCGATGCGCACCCTGGCCGATCTCCCGCAGGAGCATGAAGTCCTCGCGGTAGCGGTTGTAGTGATCGCACGCGATCTCCGATGTGTCGCCGTTGGCGATCCGGCCGGGCTCCTGCTCGAACTCCCACCAGTCGCAGTTGCGGTCGCCGCCTTCGACCTGATGCGCCGCGCTCGAGGTTCCCCACAGGAATCCCGCGGGGAAGCGCGCGTCCACGGTCAGGCGGCGGCGGTCGCGGGGTTCGGCACGGCGGGCGGCGGGATGTACTCCCATGTCTTCGGAGCCTCGCCCTCCATATCGAGCCGCAGCATGCCTGCCTTGTCGACCGCCTTGCGATACATCTCGCGCTCGTTGTGTGCCCGCCCGTCGAGCAGGATCCAGGCAGCGTTCAGCGGGTCGGCGTGGCTCACGATCGCCTGAATCTCGCCAGGTCGTTCGCGAGCCATCCGGCGAGCCACCTCGAGCACGCGCCCTCCCAACCGGTCGACCGATTCGTCGCCCGGCACCAGCCCGCGCTTTGCCTTGTGCACGAACCACAGCGGGCGGCGCAGCGGTACCTGCCAGTAAGGCAGCCCCTGCAGGTAGCGGCTGAACTCGGCCTCCCTCAGGTCGGGATCGCTCTCGAGGACGGCCGGTTGCGCCAGCCGCTCGTTGATGAGGCGCGCGGTCTCGGCTGCCCGAGCCAGCGGGCTGTGGACGATCCGTCTGACGTCCTCGTCGCGAAGCCGGTCGCCGACCGCGGCCGATTGCAGGCGGCCCAGCGCGCTGAGCTGGAACCCGTCGAGGTGCCCATACAGCAGCCGGTGCGGATTCTCCACGTCGGCATGGCGGACCAGGTACAGCCGAGTGGTGGTCACGAAAGAAGGATGGGTCCTATTGACTTCGAAGTGCGCCGACCGATGTGCGGTTGGTTCCACCCGAGCGCCCCGACTCCAGGGCCTGGTAGGCCTCGCGGAGCAAGTTGCCGGTGTACTCGCGGCGGTTCATCAGGCCGGCCTCTTCTTGGTTGCGATTCATCTCACCGATCGTCGCCGCGCCACAGCTCAGAGTGATGCGCTGCCAGTTTCCGGCGGTCGAGAAGTCATGAGTCGCGATCGAGCGGCGGATCTTGTCGGCCGCCAGCGTGGCGCCCTGTTCGTCGGTTTCGGGCAGGACGATGGAGAAATGCGGGGGACCGTCCGCGTCCAGGAAGGCGACCGTGTCGGTGTCCCGTATGGCCTGGCCGAGGCGTTCCGCGATCTCCCTCAGCAGGGCTTCGACCTGAATCGGCGCCAGCTCTTTGTGGATGTGCTCGGCGTGATCCAGCTCGACCACCAGGACCGAGAGCGGGCGGTGATAGCGAATCGCCCGGTTGGCCTCCTGGCCGATCAGGGCATTGACGAACTTGGAGTTCCAGATGCCCGTGACTGGGTCGACGACCCCGAAGAGGGGGCTGGACGACCGATCGGCCTGGCTGTGGCCGCACGCGGGGCAGTACTGCGCCGTCTCCGACAGGTCCGAGTTGCAGTACCAGCAGGCGGCCATGGACCCGCATTCTAGGCAAGCGGCGCTGCTCCGATTCCCCGGGAGGGGATTTTCTAAAGGATTACGCCTCGCCACGGGTGGCAGGGCTCCGTGCAGGCCGGGGGGCGGCCGGAGTAAATCCGGCCTGCGGGCGACTCAGCGTCACAATTCCCCTATGGCCGGCCAGGGCGAGCTTTTTGGGTTGCCGGCGGCACCCGAACCGGATGCGCCCCTGGCGACCAGGCTCCGGCCCAAGACCTTCGACGACCTCGTGGGACAGCGCAATGTGGTCCAGGTGCTGAGGCAGCTGACCCGCTCGGGCCACCTGCCGAGCATCGTGCTCTGGGGGCCGCCGGGGAGCGGCAAGACCACCCTGGCCGGCCTCCTCGCCAGCGAGACGAGCGCCCGCATGGTGTCGATGTCGGCGGTCACCGCCGGCGTCGCTGACCTCCGCAAGGTCGTGGCGGAGGCCAGGGTGCACCGGCGGGCGGGCCTGCGCACGGTGCTGTTCGTCGACGAGATCCATCGCTTCAACAAGGCACAGCAGGACGCCATCCTCCCCCACGTCGAAGACGGCACCGTCACGTTGATCGGCGCCACCACGGAGAACCCGTCCTTCGAGGTAATCGCCCCGCTCCTCTCACGCAGCCGGGTGTTCCGCCTCGAGCAGCTCGAGCGGGACGAGCTCGAGCAGGTGGTCCGGCGAGGGCTGGCCGAGCTGGGCGCACAGATCGACGAACAGGCGATGGACGCCCTGCTCGAGGGATCGCGCGGGGATGCCCGGGTGGCGCTCAACGGCCTGGAGGCCGCCGCGGCGCTCGCCGGGGAGGAGTCTGTCTCGCTCGACCACGTCGAGCGAGCGCTGCAGCAGAGCCACCTCCTGTACGACCGTGCGGGCGACCAGCACTACGACATCGTCTCGGCCCTGATCAAGAGCGTTCGCGGCAGCGACCCGGACGCTGCTGTCTACTGGATGGCCCGCATGCTGGAGGCGGGCGAGGACGTGATGTTCGTCGCCCGCCGGCTCGTCATCCTCGCGGCCGAGGACATCGGGCTGGCCGACCCGCAGGCTCTTCCCGTCGCGATGGCCGCGCAGCAGGCGGCCCATTTCGTCGGCATGCCGGAGGCGGTCCTCCCGCTGACCGAGGCTGCGCTGTACCTTGCCCTGGCCCCGAAGTCCAACTCAGCGTTGACCTCGTACGGCGCCGCGCGAGAGCTCATCCGCGAGACCGGCAACCAGCCCGTCCCCATGCACCTCCGCAACGCGGTGACAGGCCTCATGAAGTCCATGGGATACGGAAAGGACTACCGGTACGCGCACGACGCCGAGGGCGGCGTCGCTGACCAGGTGCACATGCCGGAGAGGCTCAAGGGCCGAAAGGTCTACAGGCCCAATCCGCGGGACAAAAACCAGGCCAAGTAGCATGTGGCTTCGTGGCCGACGCACTCGTCATCTTCAAGCCCGACTCCTCCTACAGGCTTTTCGCGCGCGCCGGGCTGTGGGGCTGGCTATCCTCCGAGCGCGATTGGAAGGTCGAATCGCTGGCCTGGTTTCAGCCCCCCGTCTCGCTCATCGAGAGCCACTACGACTTCCTGAAAGGCCGCCCGTTCTTTCCCTGGCTGGTCGATTTCATGACCGCGCTGCCCCTGCTGGTCGGGCGCGTCACAGCGCCGGCGGATGCGCTGACGCAGATGCGCTACGACCTCGGCGAAACGCGCATCGCGCAGTCGCGTCCTGGTTCGCTCCGCGAACGGTTCGGCATCTTCGGGGGCCTCAACTGCCTGCACCTCTCGGACGCGCCGGAGACCGGCGCCGTCGAGGTCGAGAAGTGGTCGAAGGTCGTCCAGCTCGACCAGGTGGCCGTCAAGCTCGACACCATTTCCAATCAGCCGGACCACACCTTCCACCTTCGATCGCTTGCGACGCAGGTGGTGGGCGGCATCCACGTCGAGCTGGCCTCGCAGGCCATCCGAGATCTGCTGGCGGAGGAATCGGAGCTGGACGGGCAGCAGCTCGATTCGCTCTACCGCGTCATTCGGGAGGCGCTGGCTTGACGGAGGTTTCGGCGGCCCGTTCGGCGGCCTTGACGTGCACGGTGACGGA
>JBOHUQ010000100.1:0-13120 GCA_050734495.1 Candidatus Dormibacteraceae bacterium | reverse complement strand
GGATGAACCAGTCGAACATCGTCTCGTAGGTGACGACCTCCGGACCGCCGAGCTCGACTATCTTGCCAAGGAGCTCTGGACGGCCGATCGTCTCCACCACGCACCGCGCGGCGTCCTCACGGAGGATCGGCTGCAGGTGCGCCTGTCCGCTTCCTGGGATGATCAGGAACGGTCCGAAATTCGCGGCCCGCTCGAAGTCGGTGAGCACGCCGCCCTCCTCGGCAAGTACGAACGAAAAACGTAGGATGGTGCCCGCCACACCCGACTTCGCCAGCTCCTGCTCTCCCATCCACCGCGACGTCAGGTACTTGTAGTGGGCGTCCAGCCTCGCGCCGATCGCGCTGATGAACACCACCGACCCGACGCCGGCCGCCTTGGCGGCTTCGGCCATGATGCGCGGGCCGTCGACGTTGACCGCGAGATATGACTGCGGGCGGTTGCGGCGCACCGCGACCAGGCTGATGATGTGCTCGACCCCCTGGGCGGCCTGCGTGACGGCCGCCGGGTTCAGCGCGTCTCCGACCACCACCTGCGCCCCGCGGATCTTGAACGCGGCCGCCTTCATCGGGTCGCGGACGAGCACCCTCAGCTGATGCCCGCCGTCGATCAGCTTGTGGGCGACGCCACGTCCGAAAAAGCCGGTTGAGCCGAGCAGAAGGATCCTGGCCACGGGTGTGAATCCTAACGACTGGCATACTTGAAACCAGTGTTCGGGCAGTCGGCGGGGGGATTCGGGCTCGGGCTGCTCGCCTTGCTGCTCGGCGCCGCTGGAGTGGCCGCGGCGCTGCGGACCCGGCGCCGGCGGGCGAGCTTCGCGAACACGTACGGGGCTTCTGGGGGGATCGCGTTTACGATCGCCCAGGTCGGCTGCTCGGGATTGCTGCTGCTGGGCGGCATCGGGCTGATGGCTTTGGCTGTGATCTATCGCCGCTAGATGACATTCCTCTCTTTGACCAGCGAACCCTTTGCGAAGCGAGCGAACGCGAAGGGCGAGATGTCGATCTCGGGCGAGCGGTCCAGCAACAGCTGACTCAGGAGCAGAGCGGCGGCCGGCGCCTGCATGAAACCATGTCCGCTGAACCCGGCGGCGCACCAGAAGCCCTCGACCTCCGGCAGCGGGCCCAGGATCGCCTGGTGGTCCGGGGTTGTCTCGTAAAGGCCCGCCCAGGCGGTCTTGACCCCGGCGCCGGCGAGGGCGGGCGCCCGGAGCGCGGCCTGCTCGAACATCTTCTCGAGGAAGTCCCAGCTCACGTCCGTCACGAATCCCGGTGGCTCCTCCCGGTCGCTCATGCCCATCAAGACGCCGTCCCCCTCCGGGTGGAAATACAGGGAGCTCCTGAAATCAACCGTCATCGGGTTGGTGCGCGGCACCGCCGGGAACGCGCCCGTGACCGCGAGATGGCGCCGGTACGGCAGGATCGGGATCTCGAGCCCGACCATCCGGCCGATCGAAGCGGACCACGCTCCGGCGCAGTTGAAGACCAGCCGGGTGGCGACGTCACCGGTCGACGTGCGCACGCCCTGCACGCGCCCTGAGGCGACATCCACGCCGATGACCTCGACACCTTCCTTCAGGCGCGCGCCATGACGCTTCGCCTCGGCCGCATACCCTGACGTGACGTCCGCTGGACTCGCGATGCCGTCGGTAGGGCAGAACGTGCAGCCGAGCACATCCTCGACGTTGAGCACCGGCACCATCCGTGAGGCCTCGGCTGCATCGACCCAGCGCGCCTCGGTCAGGCCGACCCGATGCCACATCTCCATGTTGAGTCGAAAGTCCTCGACCTGCTGCGGAAGTGTGAGAACGAACAGGTAGCCGATCTGCCGGAAGTCCGCCGGGTGACCCGTCTCCTCCTCGAATCCCTCGAGCAACTTCACGGACAGGCGCTGGAGGCGCACGTTGGCCTCCATCGAGAACTGCTGCCGCACGCCGCCCGCGCATTTGCCCGTGGATTGAGAACCGAGGGTTTCGCGTTCGAGGAGCAGCACGTCCACATCGCGCCTTGCGAGCTGGTACGCAAGCGCGCAGCCCATGATGCCGCCGCCCGCGATGACTACATCAGCGCTTTCCATCACCTTCCGCGACCTGCGAGCCGGCGGCGGCGCGCCTGCTCCACGCCATCCCCCACACCTCGAAGATCAGCTTCAGCGCAGCGAACGTAGTGATGTCGCCGCTGTCGAACGGGGGCGAAACTTCCACGATGTCGAGACCGACCAGCGTGGCACGCTCGGTGGCGGTCGCCAGGAGATCGAGGGCCTGCCGTGTCGAGAGCCCGCCGGCTGAAGGTATCTCGGTCCCCGGCGCAAAGGCGGGATCGAGGGCATCGATGTCGAACGAGACGTGCACCTTCTGGCCCGCCAGCCGCTCGGCGATCCTGCCCGCCGCGCGCAGCGGCTCGCGCGCCAGCTCGCGCGCCGGCACCAGCAGGATCCCGTGCGCGGCGATGAACTCCAGCTCTTCCGGGTCGTAGTCACGCCCGGCCGCGATGACGACTCGTAGAGGGTCCAAGCCGGATACGTCGAGCGCCCGGCGCAGCGCGCACCCGCACGTCCAGCGGCCGCCTCGCGAAAAGTCACACAGGTCCGGGTGCGCATCGACCCACAACAAGGCGAGGCCTGGGTGGCGCTTGATTTGCGCCGCTAGCGTGGAGATGAAGGTGCAGTGGTCGCCGCCCAGCACCGTGAGGAACGCGGTGGACGGAACCTGCGCCAGCCGCTCCGCGACCATCGACCAGCCGCCCTCTATGTCGGGTCCTGGGTCGAGGTCTCCGATGTCGGCGACGCGCATCCCGGTGAGCAGACGGCCGTCCTCTGTGACCGGAGGTATCGCGGCCGACAGGCTGCGGATCCGTTGCGGCGCCAGGACCGCCCCCTTGCGGTAGACCGCCGAACCGTCATACGCGATGCCGGCGACGACCACGTCCGAGCTCTCCGGAGACCCACCCACCAGGCCCGCCCACGGCCTGAGACCTTCCAGGTTCACCGGGCCAAGCCCGCCGGAGTCTGCACCACGCGCTTTTCGGGAACTTTCAAGATCAACAACGCTCCGATCAGCAGCCAGGCTGAAAACACGGCGAAGATGACAGGGAAACCGCCTGGCAACCCGAAGATCCGAGGCCCGGCGTTGAAAGGGTCGAGCAGGAATCCTCCCACGAACCGGGCGATGATCCCAGACCCGGCGGTGGCAATGTTGCTGAACCCCATGAAGAGTCCCGCCTCGTCAGCCGGAATCACGTCCTGGATGAAAGCCCAATCGACCGAAAAGAACAAGCCGTAACCGATCCCTACGAGAATTCCGACGAGCGTCGCCTGCGCCGCAAGGTCGGGAACCCTGAGCGCATCGGAAATCGGCTCGACGACCCGGGGCGGCAGCAGCTCGTAATTGCTGAAGACGAGCATCAGAACGCCGGCCGCTCCCAGCAGTCCTCCAACCAGGATGAAGGGCCGGCGGCCGAAGCGGTCCGAGGCGCGCGCGGCAGGGAGCGCGACGGCGAACGCGCAGATGATCACGAGTCCAAGCAGCGTGTAGCTGGCGGCGATCGTGGCGCGCCGGTTGCCTTCGAAGAAAACGTTGCTGAAGTAGAAAAAGACGAAGCTCTGGACACCGACCAGTCCCATGAGGATAAGGAGGCGCGAGGCCATCAGCCAGATGAAGGCTGGATATCGCAAGGGTCGCGAGAACGTCGCCTTCAGGGCCTGCCGAACCCCGGTGAATTGTTCGGTGATCGGTTGTGCCCGGTCCGGGATCAGCAGGACGGTCGGCAGCATGGTCGCCAGCAGGAGTCCGCAGATGGTCAGGATGGCCACCAGCCGCCCGGCATGCATGAGGATGAGCCCGGCGCCGATCGTGCCCGCAAGCAGTCCGACGACATTCGAGATGCCGTAGTAACCCGACGCAGTGCCTCGCTGCGCAACTGGGACCAGGTCCGGCATGAGCCCCTGGTACGGGCCCTGGGCGGTGTTGGACGCTGTCTGCAGCAGGAAATAAAAGATCACGATCAGCCAGTAGCTCCCCGAAAGAGCGAGGCCGACAAGGAAGATCACATCGCCGACCGTCCCGATGACGATGAACGGACGGCGGCGCCCCCAGCGCGACCGGGTGCGATCCGAGACCGCGCCGACCACCGGCTGCCAGACCACCGCCATCAGGGAGCCGATGCCTTCCAGCACCGCGAGGGCGGCGCCTTCGTGCCTCCGGCCCACGAGCTGGATGACCATGTCGGGGATGATCAGACCGCCGAGACTCGTCCACAGATAGCCGATCGCGACCCAATAGATCGAGAGGAGGGCGAAGTCGAGGTGTCCCAGCCTGCGCGACGGACGCGCGCCGTCGATCAATCGGCGATCAATCAGGCTGAAAAGGCGGAAGCGACGCCTTGACCGGCCGGTCTTCCCTGTAGCCCAGCGCGTACTCGCCCTGGAGGATGGTGTGAACCTCGCGTGTCCCTTCGTAAATGATGGGCGCCCTCGCGTTGCGCAGGAAGCGTTCGACGGGGTACTCGGCCGAGTAGCCGTACGCTCCGTGCACCTCGATCGCGTCATGCGCCGCGTTGAAAGCCGCATCGGTGGCGTACTGCTTCGCCATCGAAACCTCGCGCGTATGCCGCGCCCCGGTGTTCTTCATCCAGGCGACCTTGAAGTAGAGAAGCCGGCAAATCTCGTAGTCGCGCGCCATGCGGGCGATCATCTGCTGGACGAGCTGATACCGCCCGATCTCTTGACCGAACGTCCTGCGCTCGCGCGCGTACTTCACTGACGCATCCAGCGATGCCCGCACCGTGCCGGATGCTCCGGCCGCGACCGTGTAGCGACCGTTGTCCAGGCAGCTCATCGCGATTTTGAAACCGTCGCCTTCGTCGCCGATTCGATTCGCCTCGGGCACCTCGACGTCCGTCATGAAGATCGATCCCACGTCGCCCGCATGCAGACCGAGCCGGCCCTCGATCGACTCCGTGCGAAGCGACTTGCCGCACGCCGCGCGGTCGAGCATGAAGGCGGACACTCCACGAGAGCCGGCCTTCGTGTCGGTCTTGGCGAACACGAGCGTGAAGTCCGCGGTGTTCGCGTCCGAGATCCAGATCTTCTGGCCGTTCAAGATGTAGCCGCCGCCCGAACGCCGGGCGCTCGACTGCATCGAGGCCACGTCCGAGCCTGCATTGGGTTCGGTGAGCCCATAGCACGCCAGCTTCCGGCCCGAGGCCATGGGCACCAGCCACTGCTGCTTCTGCTGTTCCGTGGCCCACGTGTAAAGCCCCATCCCGACAAGGCCAACGTGCACCGACAGGACGGTTCGGAAGACGGTGTCGACGTATTCGAGCTCTTCGCACACCAGCCCGAGCGACAGGTAGTCGAGCCCAGCGCCGCCGTAGCGCTGGGGAAAGCAGACGCCTGGCAACCCGATCGACGCCAGCTTGGCGAAGATCTCGGGGTCGTGACGGCCGGCGCGGTCGTCGGCCTCGATACTCGGCGCGAACTCGCGGGCGCAGAAGTCGCGGACGGTGGCGACAAGCTGCTCCTGGTCTGACGTGAGCGCGAGATCCAGCATCTAACCCGGTATTACATCACGGCGCCGGGCGCGCTACTTCTTCGGAGTCGGCGAAGGTGAAGGTGTGGCCGTGCGGGCAGGCGAGGCGGTCGCGCCGGTATGCAGGTCGCCGGGCTTCACGTGACCGATCACGGGCAGGTGCTGGCCGATGCTCAGGATGAACGGCGCGGTCCGCGAGCTGTGGAGCTGCGGCTGCAGGAAGTCCGTATAGATCTGCTGCAGCTGATGGATGCCGGACACCGAATCCAGGTGCGCGCCTGACGACTTGGCCGCGGCTGTCTTCAGTGCCTGGATGTCCGATTTCGACACCATGGCCGACGTGATCGGATTGGAAAGGATCTGGGACTCGAGCTGGTTGACCTGTGTAAGGGTGAGGCTCGCGGTCTTCAGGGCCGGCTCGAACGCGTTGTCGAGCGTCACGAGGGCCGAGATCGCGAGATAGACGATGACCAGCGTCACCAGACCGTGCACCACGACGCCGAGCAACCCGTCGATGCCACGGATCGATTCCAGGCGGTGAAACGCACCGCCGATCGAACCGCCGACCGCGCCCATGATCACGGCAATGATCAGAGCGACGAAAACCGCGAGCACAGCGTTGAGGTGCAGCAGTTTCTGCATCTCTGTCGTGTACTGGTCGTGGAAGCGAAACACGGCGAGCAACGTGCCGAAGAAGAAGATCTCCGCCAGCAGCGGCTGGATCACGCCCCGCTGATAGCCCACGATCAGGGACACGATCAGGACGAGGACGACGACCACATCGATGATCATCCCCGCACCCTCATGCCGCGCTCCGGCGCCGGATCGGCAGGCGTGACTCGACCACGAGATAGCCAACGAACATCGCGACGATACCGAGCGCCTCGCTGATCGGCTGAGCTGCATAAACTCCCTTGGTCTGTGCGTAGCTGTGGCCTCCGGCCACGACGAAAGCGCCCGCGGCCAGAACCGCCAGACCCAGCACCCGGTTGCGCGGTGCGCCCGAGCGCGCCGCCTTCCAGGCCGACCACGCCGCACCGCCGATCAGCAGAATCGACCCGCCCAGGTTCGTGATGAGGGGAAGCACTACCGGCACGTCGATCGCGCCCCGCGCCGGCACCTGCGCTTTGAGCAGCTGGGGATCGGTGTGCGCGACCAGGACCGAGACAAGGGCCACGATGGATACAACGACCATCGTGATCGTCGCGATACGGCCGGAGCGTGCAGGGACCTGCAGCAAGAGCGCTCCAAGACCGAGCCACGCCACATTGAGAAGGCCTCCGAAGAGGTAGTAGCCCTTGTACGTCGCATCTGACCAACCGAAGGCTTCTCCGGCGGTCTCGAAGAGCGCCGCGGCCGCAAACATGGCGAGCGCGACACCCCAGATCGCCTGGTAGGGCTTCCGGCGGCCCAGGTACTGGCGGGCGACGACGGCGGCGAAAGCACCGCCGACCGCACCTGCGATCAGGGGGATGACAAACACCGGCGACATTCTAGAGGCCGGGTCGGAGGCCCCGTCGAGAGATTCGGCGCCGAGGTGGCCGAGATCCTGGGCGCGGCCTAGCACCGCAGCGCGTGCATCGCGCATGCTCGAGCGAGGAGCACAGGGCCGCCACAACGGAGATCGGCCGCATCGGCGACGAAGATCCGACGGGGATCTCGGACCCTGCTCTCAGGCCGGACGGTTATGGACCGCCCACTCTGGGCCAGAATCCCCGGCTTCCGCTAGACTCGGGCCAATCTTGGCCCGAACGATAGCCGTCGCCATGCAGAAGGGGGGTGTCGGCAAGACCACCACCGCCGTCAACCTCGGGGCGGCCCTGGCAGAGCTGGGCCAGCGGGTGCTCCTGATCGACCTCGACGCGCAGGGTCATCTGACGCTCTACATGAAGCCTGAGGCTGAAATCGAGAAGACCGTCTACCACCTGCTCGTGGATCCCGACACGACCGTGACCGATGTCGTGCAGGAAGCGCGGCAAATGGGCGTTCACTACATCCCGGCCGACGTCGAGCTGGCTGGAGCCGAGAACCAGCTCATCAACGAGATCGGACGCGAGAGCATCCTGCGCGACAAGCTCGAGCCGGCGCAGAGGCGCTACGACTTCATCATCATCGACTGCCCGCCGTCCCTCGACCTGATCGTCATCAACGCACTCGTCGCAGCAGATGAGGTGCTGGTCCCGCTTCAGGCCGAGTTCCTCGCGCTGCGCGGAATGCAAGAGCTGCTCGTCACGATGGAGCGCGTGAAGCGGCGGCTCAATCCGCGCCTTGAGCTTTTGGGAATCCTGCCGACCCTTTACAAGCAGCGTGCGCTGCACTCGCAGGAGGTCCTGGCGGCCGTGAGGGAAAAGTACGGCGACAAGGTCTACGAGTTCGGCATTACCGATTCGATCCGTTTTGCAGAGACGCCCCTCGCGGGTCAATCCATCCTCACGTACGCAAAGGACTCGGACGGAGCGAAGTCGTACCGTGCGCTCGGAGCCAAAGTCATAGAGAATCACCGAGGAGCCATGTGATGCCAACCTTCAAGCGCGTCTCACTCGCAGGATCGGAGGAATTGTTTCGGCCGACGCGGCCACAGGTGGTCTCGGACACCGACGATGTGATCAAGGGCGCCGTGGACCGCCATGTGGAGGTGAGGGAGGTCGTCTACCGGACCATCAACTTCACGCCCGACGAGATCGAGCTGCTGCTCGAGGCGATCCAGGTCGCAAAATACCCGGACCGCCCGCGCTCGAAGCCGGCCCTCGACAAGTTCGACTCTTTGGACACGCTGCGCCTGAAGGTGCAGGGAGCGCCTGAGTAGCGCTCAAGATCGTTTCCTGGACCGCTTTCTGAAGTAGCCGTAGATCCAGAACAGACAGACGAGCGCGAGGAAAGCGCCGAACCCGACTGCAGCGACTTGCTCCATTCCGGTAAATAGTGATGCGTGGCCAAGCTCTCCATCGTCAAGGTCAAGCTCGATCGCGAGGTCAACGGTTACGTCCTGTCGTGCTCGAGCACCAAGGAGGCGGTCGTCATCGACCCGGGTCTGCCGGTCGAGAAGATCGCGGACCAGCTGAAGGGCCTCGAGGTCCGCCACATCCTGGCCACCCACTGCCACCCGGGCCACGTTGCCGGCAAGGACGAACTCAAGGAGCTGGTCGGTGGCGAGACGGGTCTCCACCCCGCGGACGCCAAGCAGTTCCTGCGCTCGGCGGACCGCTACGTGGTGGATGGCGACGAGCTCGAGTTCGGCGAGTTCAAGGTGACGGTGCTGCACACACCCGGGCACACACCAGGCAGCGTGTGTTTCGTGATCGCCAACCACGCGTTCGTCGGCGACACCCTGCTGGCCGGAGGCATCGGCAAGCAGACGCCTGAGACTGACCTACGCCGGCAGATGATGAGCATTGGGACGAAGCTGCTCCGCCTTCCGCTCACGACGGCGCTCTACCCGGGACACGGACCCGCGAGCAGCCTCGAACGGGAACTGGCTCAAAACCCGATCTTCCGGGGAGCGCCAGCCCCGAGATAGACCCCGCGTCGAGCGGGCCGGATTCACTCCGCGATCCCTGACGTACTTGTGGCCCACGCCGACCGGCCGATGAGAAGGAACCGCAGGTTCCTTCTCAGATTGCGCCGGCGAGGCTCATCGAGATCGTGGTGACCCGCGAAGTCCCGTCAGCTCCCAGAATGCCGGCGAACTTCGAGTTGCTCTTCCGGCTGAACGTGGCCGAGAACGTTCCATTCCCTCCTCCGCTGAACTGGATCGTCCAATCACCCTGGCCCAGCTTATTCGCGTAGAAGGCCTTCACCTTGTCCAACGAGTCGAGCGTCTCCCATTCCATGCCCCACGTGGTCACTCCGTTGGCGGAGAAGGCGGCGCCGGCCGTCAGCCGCGCGCCGGTGTAGACCGGCACGTCGGCCGGGAATCCCGCCGGCGTGGGAACCGCGGCGTCGAGCGGACCCGGCGGTGAGGGAGTGGTTTTCGATGATGCCTGCCGGCTGCTGCTGGCGGCGCTACCGGCAGAGCTGCCAGGGAGCCGGCAGGCCGTCGCGCCGACGAGGGTGCCCATCAGCAAGAGCGCCGCAGCGATGCGCAGCGCGAATCTCACGCGCGAAACCAGAATCTCATAGTCGACGCAGTATGGAGCGCCATTTCAAGACTTCAACGCGCTGGGCGCACCATTCGACCCGATGCGCGGCCGGCTGGCTTGCCGCCGCGCACGATCGCACGTCCGCGCAGAAAGACATCCCTGATCCCAAAACGAAAATCCATGCCGTCGAAGGCACCGTGGCGCTGTCTCGACCGCATCATCGCGGGGCGGATCAGCGTCGTGCGATTCGGATCGACGATGACCAGGTCGGCGTCGAAACCCGGCGCGATCGCACCCTTCGTCTGCTGAAGGCCCGCGAGCGCGGCTGGGCCTTCGCTCACCCATCGAGGCGCGAGGGAGAGGTCACCGAGACGGCTCGCGAGCGCGAGGCAGCTCAGGTAGAGCTGCTGGACGCCCGGGCTCCCCGCGGGCGCCTGCTCGAACGGCCGTGCCTTCTCCTCGTCGGTGTGGGGCGCGTGATCGGTCGCCACGATCCTGATCACTCCGTTGGCGGCCGCCTCGACCAGGGCCCCGCGATCGGCGGCGGTGCGGATTGGCGGGAACACCTTCATCGCGGTGCCCAGCCGGCCGAAATCCTGGTCAGAGAGCCACAGGTACTGGGGGCACGTCTCGAGCGTCAAGCGTGTCCCGGTGCTCATGGCGTCCTGCGCCGCCCGCAGGCCGAGCGCGCTGGCCAGGTGGGCAACGTGCAGGTTCAGGCCGCACTCGCGGGCGATGGCTGCGGCGGCTGAGATGGCCACCGCCTCGGCCTCGGCGGGTCGCGATTCGAGAAGGTCCGCATACGTCTCGAGAGGGCGCTTGAAAGCCGCGAGGATCGCAGGGTCCTCCGCATGGATCGCGAGGGGCAGCCCCAGCCGTGCAATCGCGGGCGCCAGACGAGCCAGCGTGCCGTAATCCGGCGGCGCCTCGAGGTCAGGGTTGTCCGCGTCGGGCGTCTGCAGCACCTGCTTGCGGCTGGTGCTGAAGCTGTACCCAAGGTACGCCTTGAAACCGACCGCCCCCGCCGCGGCCAGCGCCTCAAGCTGGTCCTCCGTGGAGCTCGAACGGACCAGGGCCCACAGGCCGAAATCAACACGAGCCTGAGGGCGGGCGAGCGCGGCTTTCGCCTCGAGCACTCCAACCGCGTCGACCGCGGGCACTGTGTTCGGCATGTCGAGCACGGTGGTCACGCCGCCTATCGCGGCCGCTGCCGTCAGCGTGCCGAAATCCTCCTTCTCGGGAAATCCCGGGTCGCGGCTGTGCACGTGCACGTCAATGGCGCCCGGCATCACGTACATGCGGCGCGCATCGATCACCGTCGCACCGCCTGGATTCAAGTAGCCGGCCTCGACGCCGGTGATCACGCCGTCGGTGACGTGGACGTCCGCATCGAATGGACCGTCAGGTCCGTAGACGGTCCCACCTTTGATGAGGAGCTCAGTCAAGTTTGAGGTCTGAGACCCGGAAGAGCGGCGAGTAGGGAATCCCGGCGGCGCGGATGTTTTCCTCACCGCCTTCCCCGCGGTCGAGCACAACGACCAGGTGGATGACTTCCGCGCCGGCGTCCCGCAGCACCTGCGCAGAACGCAACGAGTCGCCGCCCGTGGTGACGACGTCCTCGATGACAGTGACTCTCTCACCGCGCAATAGATGGCCCTCGATCTGCTTGGACGTGCCGTATCCCTTCGGCTCCTTGCGCACCAACACAAGGGGCAGGCCGGTCTCCATGGAGACGGCTCCTCCCAGCAACACCGCACCAAGCTCGGGGGCGGCGAGGCGCTGCGTCTCGGGCGGAATCAAAGTCGCGAGATGCTGGCCGAGTCTCCGCAGCAAGACAGGGTCGGTCTCGAAAAGGAACTTGTCGAAATATCGATTCGAGCGCTTGCCCGAGCGCAGCACGAAATCGCCTTTGAGGTATGAGGCCGCGACGAGGTCGCGCGCCAGCTCATCGCGTCCGGCTACCAGGATTGGCCCGCCACGCACTCAATCTAATGGATAGAAACAGGCCGCCATGTGCTCATCCCCGAACGATTCGAGTGGCGGCTCCTCCTCCGCGCAATGCGGTTTCGCTCGCGGGCAGCGCGTGCGGAAGCGGCAACCGGAGGGCGGATTGACCGGCGACGCGACGTCCCCCTGGAGGATCACACGCTCCCGGTAGCGCTCGATCAGCGGATCCGGGATCGGAATCGCCGAGAGCAGCGAGCCCGTATACGGGTGGCGAGGCCGGCGATAGAGCTGGCCTCCCGGCGCCACCTCGACAATCTTCCCGAGGTACATGACCGCGACGCGATTGGCGATGTGCTTCACCACGGAGAGGTCGTGTGCGATGAACAGGTAGGTGAGGTCGAACTTGGCCTGAAGGCTCTCGAGCAGGTTGATGATCTGCGCCTGGATCGAGACGTCGAGCGCGGAGATCGGTTCGTCGCAGACGATGAAGGTCGGCCCGACGGCGAGGGCGCGGGCGATGCCGATGCGCTGCCGCTGGCCGCCCGAGAATTCGTGCGGATAGCGGTCGGCGAACCTCGGATTCATGCCCACGACGTTGAGCAGCTCGTAGATGCGGTCCTGTCGCTCCTTGCCCTTGGCCAGTCGATGGATGTCCAGCGGCTCGCCGACGATGTCACCGACCGTCTGCCGCGGATCGAGCGACGCGTACGGGTCCTGAAAGATCATCGCCATGTCGCGCCGGTGGGACCGCATCGCGGTCCCTCGCTGATGCGTGATGTCCTCACCCATGAACTCGATCGTCCCGGCGGTGGGATCGAGGAGGCGAATCAGGGTGCGGCCGAGCGTCGACTTGCCGCATCCGGATTCTCCGACCAGACCGACGGTCTCACCTTTCTTGATGTCCAGGTCGACGCCGTCGACGGCGCGGACGTGGGCGACGGTCCTCTGGAGCACACCAGAGGTCACTGGAAACCACGTCTTGAGCCCACGCACGGACAGAAGCGGTTCCGTGGCCGTCCAGGCCCGCTTCAGCTGCGCGTGGGCTGCCCCCTCAGGCACCTTTGAGCTCCGCGCCCGACTGGGTGACCCAGCACGCGGCCAGCTGCGTCTCCCCGACGCGGTTGAGCACGGGGGTATCGCGCGAGCAACGCTCGATCTTGAACTGGCATCGCGGTTGAAAGGCACAGCCGGACGGAAGGTCGATCAGGTCGGGCGGAAGCCCGTCGATCGGCTTGAGCGGCTCATGTCGTTCAGCGTCCAGTCGCGGAATCGACCTCAGCAGGGCCCACGTGTACGGATGTTTGGGGTGCGCGAAGACGTCCACCGTCGGGCCAGACTCGACCACTCGCCCCGCGTACATCACCATCACCCGCTCGCACATACCTGCCACCACGCCCAGGTTGTGCGTGATCAAGATGGTCGCGGTGCCGAAATCGCGGTTGACATGGCGCAACAGGTCGAGGATCTGCGCCTGGATGGTGACGTCGAGCGCGGTGGTCGGTTCGTCGGCGATCAGCAGTTTGGGGTCGTTGACGAGCGCCATCGCGATCATCACGCGCTGACGCAGGCC
>JBOHUQ010000099.1:0-9418 GCA_050734495.1 Candidatus Dormibacteraceae bacterium | reverse complement strand
GGCCGGAAACAATGGGCATCACCATCACGCGAGCGACCGCGGACGAGGTGAAGGCTGAGCTGACGGTCGGTCCCCAACACCTTCAGCCGTATGGCGTCGTTCACGGAGGCGTTCACTGCGGGTTGATTGAAACGCTGGCGTCAGTCGGCGCGGCGCTGTTCGCACTGCCTCGCGGGCAATCCGTCGTCGGCCTCGAGAACAGCACGAGCTTCGTGCGCGCTGTACGCCTCGGGGCAAAGCTTCACGCGATCTCGACACCCATCACGCGAGGCCGCACGACCCAGGTCTGGGAGGCGACGATCTTCGACGACCAGGATCGCGTCGTCGCAACTGGCCGGGTGCGCCTGTTGTGCCTCGACCAGGATCGCCCGCTGGCGGGTGAGCACGTGCAAGTCCCTCTGCCTCCGCCTATCGAATAAGGTCAGCCTCCGGTCGCGTAGCTGAAGATGATCTCGTCGATCAGGCGTTCGACCGGGGCGAGGTCGTCGGTGAACACCTGGCCGTGATAGGGCGACACCCGCAGCCCACCCGTCGTCAGGGCGCTCGCGGCGACGGCGCCTGCGAGCGGCTCACTCACCAGACGCAGGTTGTGTTCGACGTCGGCGATGGAGGTCGGCTCAGTCGACCCGTAGACCATCGTGTTCGTAAAGGAGGGGACGTCGACCAGGAAAACGCTCGGATACACCGCGGCCATCGTGCTCGCGATCGCATCCACGAGCCGGTAGTCCGTGGTCGTGCGTCCGACGTTGACCACGACCGCGCCACCGGGGTTCAGGTGATCACGCACCGAGCTGAAGAACTCGCGAGTCGTGAGGTGAAACGGGATGTACGGCTGCTGGTACGCGTCGAGGGCCATGACGTCATACTTTCCCGCCTGCGTGTCGAGCCAGTACCGAGCATCCGCGACCACCGGGTGGACGTTGGGCGAGGCCAGGTGGAAGTAGCGATACGCGACGTCGAGGATGGCCGGGTCTATCTCCACCCCCGTGACCTGGACCTGGTCTCCAAAGGCGGCAGTGTACTGGCGCGCGGCGGTCCCGCCGGCGAGGCCGAGGATCGCGACGCTTTTCGGCCGGGGCTCCGTGGACTGCGCCGGACGGAAAGCATCGGCGATGAGCATGTAATCCCACGGTCCGCCGGTCAGCAGGTTCTGCGTGTCGTAGATGGAGTGGATGGCCTGGCCTTCGTTCAGGATGAGCTCGGTCTTCGTGCCGTCCTGCACGACCTGGATGTAGTTGTAGGCAGACTCCTTCTCATAGAGAAGGGAACCCACCTGCGGCGGCTTGATCCCTGACGGAAGGAGGATCCACGCGAGGATCACGGCAATCCCGAACGCCGCGTACAGCCGGCGCCGCGGCCAGAGACCGGCGACCGAGATCACGACCAGCGCCAGGCCGAAGCCCGCGAGCGTCGGGCGAGTGCCGTACGTGGGTATGAACCAGAAGACGGGGAGAAACGTGCCGAGGATGCTGCCCGCGGTCGACAGCGCGTAGAGCCGGCCCGCCGTGTTTCCGCTGGTCTCCACGTTCTTGACCAGCAGCCGGATGGCGAAAGGACTGACACAGCCCAGCAGGATGACCGGCACCGCGAACAGCAGGACCACCGCGAGCAGCGTCCCGGCAACGAGTCCGACGCTGAGGTCTTTGAATCCCTGCTGAGACGCGAGCAGGATCGGGTAACTGACGAGCGGGATGAGCCCGATCCACAGGCCGGACCAAGCGGTGACCTGGTACAGGACTTCGTCGCGCGGGTGGCGGTCGGCGAGGCGGCCGCCGATCACGTAGCCGGCCGACAGGTAGATGAGGATCAGCCCGATCAAAACGCCCCAGACGTAAAGGCTGGTGCCGAAATACGGCGCGAGGAGGCGGGAGGCTCCGAACTCGACGCCGAGGGAGCTCATGCCCGACACAAAAACCAGGGGAAGCAGCAACGCGCGAGATCTCGAGGAGGGCAAGCCGCCCTAGAGATTAACCACTCGACGATTCAGGCCTCCGCGCTGGCGCGGGGCTGCGGCGGCGGCTGTTCGGAGGCCCACTGTCGAGTGGCCTCGTCCATCGGCACCGGCAGCTGCACCCGGATGTCGGCATAGAGGTCGCCCTGCGTGCCGCCCTTCGGGTCTGGCAGGCCAAGCCCGCGCAGGCGAATCTTCGTGCCGTTCTGAGTCTCCGGCGGAACCTTGAACTGCACCTGCCCGCCCTTGAGAGAAGGAGCCGCCACCTCGCCGCCACGCAACGCGACGTGCAGCGGAACCGGCACCACCACCCGCAGGTCCTTGCCCTCGCGCGTGAACACCGGGTCGGGCGCGACCTGGACCTTGGCGCGCAGGCCGGGCACGCGCAGCACGGTACCTTCCTTGACGCCGGCCGGTACCTTGACCTCGACGCGGCGCCCACCTGGGAGCTCGACCGTTCGGCTCGTGCCCCGGTAGACCTCAGGCAGGCTCACCGTGATCGGGGCCTCGACGTCCATCTCCGCCTGTCGCGAGCGCCCTCGGTTGGCGCCGAAGATCGAACCGAAGATGTCACCGAATCCCCCCTGGTCGCCGAACAGGTCCTCCATCTCGCCGGGGCTCACGGTGCGGTACTGGACGCTGGGCCCGGCGTCGGGCCGGAAGCCGCCGGCGCTACCGCGCGCGCCCGTCTGAGCTCCGGCCGTTTGCGCGGCCGCCCAATCCGCGCCGAACTGGTCGTAGAGCTTGCGCTTCTTGGCGTCCGAAAGGACATCGTTGGCCTCCGAGACCTCTTTGAAGCGCGCTTCTGCCTGCTTGTCCCCCGCGTTCAGGTCTGGATGGTGCTTACGCGCCAGCTTGCGGAAGGCGGTCGTGATCTCCTTCTGGCTCGCCGTCCGCGACACGCCCAGCACCTCGTAGTAGTCCTTGGTTTTAGGCATCGTCCTTCTTGGTTACCCGTTTGTGGTGCTCCACAAATCCAGGTCGAGGCCGGTAGCCCAGCTTCTCGTTGATGTGAAGCATCGCGGTGTTCTCCGAGTCGTTGTCCGTGTAGACAAACGGCACCCCCAGCTCGACTGCCTGCGCCAGCGTCTGGAGCTTGACCGCACTCGCAATCCCGCGCCCTCGGAACTCCGGATCCGCACACGTATAGCCGGTCCAGACGGTCCCGCGGACGGGGGGGTATTTGAGATAGCTCAGCGCCACCGGCCTGGCTTCGTCGCGGGCGACCCAGAAGCGGTCGTGCGGTCTGTCGGGAGCCCGCAGGCGCTTTTCGAAGTCGGTGAACGTCTCGGGAAGGATGGGGAGCGAGTGAGGGACGTCCTGGATGGTCCGCTCGTTGAGCTCATGGAGCTTTCGGTGTTTGGCGGGGTCGTTCCATTCGGCGAGCGTCGTCAGCCGGATGCCTGCGCCGGACATCCTGCTCCGAGTCTCCGCGGCCACTTTCATCAGCCGCGCGCCGTGCTCTGCGAGGTCGAGCTCCCAGACCCTTTCCAATCTTGCGCGCTCGTACCCGAGCTCGCCAAGGACGTCTAGCGCCTCGAGCTCGTCCTCGGCCGCGTACGCGAGCAACAGCTCGGCGCCGTCGGCCACCGCGCGCTCGGCGATCCACGACCACATCGATCTGAGACGCTCGCGGTCCATATCGGCCCGGGTCAGCCAGACCTCGACTTCGCAATGCCGCCCCGGCAGCCTCTCCCAGGGACCATGCAACCAGGCGAGAAAGGCGATTGGACGGCCGTCGAGCTCAGCGATGAACCGGCCGACTGAGTAACCCTCTCTGATGTTCTCCCAGCGCAGCCTCATGACCACCGGGTCGTGGGGCAGCGCCGGATAGGTCGCGGCCATGATGTCAGTCGCCAGCTCCGCGTCATCGAGCTTCGCCGGACGCATCACGAAGTTGCTCACGATCCAGACTCTAGTGGTATCACCAGCGGCGCAATCCCACCTGGGCTGACCTCCAGGATGCCGACCGAGGGTTTCTCATAACGCCGAAGGTGGCGCGCCACTTGCAGCCAGAACCACTCGAACCACCCCGGGTTCTGCTGAAGGCGCCGTGCCGCCGTGACGGGACTCCACTGGTGCACGCCGCCGGGATTGAAGAGCAGGACGCCATCGATCGTTTCGGCACGGGCGCGGTGGGTGTGGCCGTAAACGATCGCATCGGCGTTTGGGAACCGGCGCCTCAGAGCGCGCGGAAGCCCGCGATGCGGTCGGAAATATCCGAGGCTCAACGTCCACAGCAGCGTATTCGGCTCCTCGACCCAACGACCCCGCTGGCCGTGCACCAACACGATCCGCTTTCCTTCCACGATGACCTCCCGCGAAATCGGAAGATTCCCGAGCGCTGCGTCGTGGTCTCCCTTCACCGCTTCGACCGAGGCCAGGCGGCCCAGCGCGGCGAGCGTGCCGTCCGAGTTGATGTCTCCCGCGTGGAGGACGAGGTCCACGCCTGCAAGCACCTCGAAGAGTCGATCGGGAAGCTTGTCGAGGAATTCGGGACAGTGCGTATCCGCGACGACCCCTAACCGCGCCGTCATGCCGGCCGCGCCACCTTCGAGTCGCGGGGCATCGTCAGCAGAACGATGAGCGGCGCCAGGCTGAGCGCCGCCGCGATGCCGAACACGACGGGCTGGCCGGCGCCGAACGCAACGGCGCCGATGAGCGGGCCGGCCACTCCTCCGAAGTAAAAGGGAAACAGGATTTGGCCGAGCACCGCGCCTCGGCGCTCCGGGCTGACCGTCGACGACATGACAGCCATGCTTGCGGTGAGGATTGCTGCGGCAAAGACGCCATTGGCGACGAGTGCTGCACCGAAGAGGACAAGGTTGTGGCTGAACCCGACCGTCGCAAGCGACAGCGCCGACCCTACCGATGTGAGATTCAGCACGGCGACATGGCCAAACCTTGGCATCGCGAGTCCCCACAGCGGCGAGGCAATCGCCGTGCCCAGGCCAACGGCCGACAGGACGATACCCACCGCAGTCACCGTGTCGCCATGAGACAGGCGTGCGATGTAGATGGGCGCGTAGGGCAGATAGGTCCAGAGGCCGACCTGGGTCACGGCTGTGGCAAGAAACAAGCGCCAGACAAGCGGCTTGCTCGCAATCTCCGCAACCGCGCCGCGCAGCAGGCTGAGGACCCGCAGGTCGGCCGGCTTCACGCGCTCGCCCTCGCGGACGACCAACGTCAACAGGGCCGCCATCACCAGGGAGAGGCCGGCGTCGAAAAGCAGCATGCCGCGCACGTCGACCAGGTGCACGAGCAGCGCGCCGAGGATGGGGCCGACCGCCCTACCCGCGGGTGAACCCGCGGCGACGATGCCGACGGCCAGGCCGAGGCGCTGCTTCGGCGTGCTCGACGCCTGCACCGCGAGCATCACGCCCGTGTTGCCGAGGACGAAGCCGTTCAGGGAGCGGAACGCAAGCGCCGTCAGCGGGTCGGTCGACAACGCCCAGCCGGCGAAGATGACCGCCTCGATGACGGCGCTGCGCACGATGACGGCCTTCCGGCTGTAGCGGTCGGCCAGCACTCCCCAAAGAGGGGCGAGAGGAAGCGCAATGATCCAGCCGAGGCTCGAGATGGCGGCGATCCATCCCGGGACCTGAGCTGCGGGGACGTGAAGCTCGCGGAGATACAGCGGCGTGTAGGCGCTGAGCTGGTTCCACGACATGCTCTCGACGCATGTCGTCGCCGCGAAGAGCACGGCGATCGCGGCCCAGCCGGGCGCCGACGACGTGCGGGAGGTGGTCTGCATGGCTCGCTAAAGCTTATCTGGCGCTCAAAATTACCTGTTTTGACCCGGGACTTGACAAATTGACAAAGCTTGGTATCTAATTTGGTGCATGAAGGACCTTCAACGCGAAATCTTGAGCCAGGTGGCCGCCGGCACGCTGTCTGCCGAGGAAGCCGCCGCCCGCCTGGAGGCGCTCGAAACCGAACCCACCATTCCCCCGTCGCGGCCCGCGCCCACGTCCGACGCGGGGGCCGGCGTCAAGCGGGTCCGGGTGTTCTCCCGATTCGGAAACACCGAGATCATCGGGGACTCGACCGTGACCTATGCGGTCGCCGAAGGGCCACACAAGGCGCGCCAGGAAGGCGACACGATGATCATCGAGCAGTCAGCTCTGGACGATGAGGCCAGCTTCGTGTTCAGCCGCCCGGAAGGCCGAGTCAGAATCCCCCGTGTCAACCTCGGCGACAAGCTGACCGTCCGCATGAACCCGGCGCTGGCGCTCGCTGCCAAGACCCAGGCCGGCAACCTTCAGATCAACGGGATGAAGGGCGCCGTGACCGCTGAAGTCCAGGCAGGCAATTGCGCCATCGAGGCGTTTGGGGGACCGCTGAACCTGAAGGTGACGGCCGGAAACGTCACCGCGACGGGCCACCTCGACAAGGGCGAGAGCGCGATCCGCTGCCAGATGGGAGAGGTACATGTCGTGCTCGACAAGGCCTCCAGCGTCCGCGTCCGAGCGCGCACCACGATGGGTGAGATCGCGTTTGAAAACGTGGAGCGGGCCGGCAAGCACGAGGGGATCATCGGGTCGGGGGCGGGCACCCTCGAATGTGACTGCACGATGGGCACCATCCGGATCGCGGTCGAGTAGATGGCCAGATCCACCACGCGTAGACCGCCCTCCAACTGCCCTGTTTGCAATCACCGCCTCGCGACGACGCGGCTCACGTGTCCTGAGTGCTCGACCGAGCTGTCCGGTGCGTTCACGTCGTGCGAGTTCTGCGTCTTGACGGACGAGGATCGCGACGTTCTCCGAGTCTTTCTCGCGTCGCGCGGGAACATGAAAGAGCTCGAGCGGCACCTCGGCGTCAGCTACCCGACCGCTCGGGCTCGGTTTGACGCGCTGCTCACAAAGATCGGCATCGACAGGCCTGCGCCCGCCGCCCCAAGTCGGGTCGAGCTGATGGAGCAGGTCGCCCGCGGAGAAATCGATATCGACGAGGCCTTGAAGCGCCTCGACGCCAACTGAGGAGGTTCCGACCATGACCCCGATGGATCGCGGCGAATACGCACCCGAAGAGTTCGCCCGCTACCTGGCGCAGCAGCGCGCCTCTATGGAGAAGGCCCGCGCATTCATCTACTACGCGCACTCCCGCACCGGCCTGCTGGCCCGGTTCCTGCAGCGCATGGCAGACCGCATCGACCCGACCGGCGAAGCCCGCCGGCCGGCGAGCTGAGGAGCATCGCCATGGAAGAGCTGGTCTCGTCCCCAACCATTGGCACCCCACGGCCGCGCCCCTGGACCGTCTTCGCATCTGGGTCCTTTCGCAAGCTCTGGGCGGCGACGACCCTGTCCATGTTCGGCGACTTCTTCAGCTACATCGCGATGGCGTGGCTCGTCCTGCAGCTGACCCGTTCCAGCCTCGCGCTCGGCACCGTGCTCGTTGTGCAAGCCGTGCCACGCGCCGTGCTGATGACCGTGGGAGGCGCGCTGGCCGACCGCCTTTCGCCTCGCCTGACCATGCTCGGGTCGATGGGTCTCCGCGCCATCTTCGTGGCGCCTCTCGCCGTCCTCGTGCTGACCGGCCGAGTGCAGATGTGGGAGGTCTACGGCATCGCGGTCGTGTTCGGGATCGTCGACGCCTTCTTCATGCCGGCGCGCTCCTCGATCCTTCCGAAGGTCGTCGCCGACCACGAGCTCGAGCCAGGCAACGCGGTGCTGAACGTGACCGCGCAGACCTCCGTCATCCTCGGCCCGGTTCTGGGCGGCGTCATCGTGGCCGTCTTTGGAATCGGGTGGGCTTTCGCCGGTGACGCCGCGTGCTTCGCCGTTGGGTTCCTGATCATCCTGTGGCTGCCGGCTGCGGCGCGTGCTGCTGCAGGCGTGGCGCACCCAGACGGGGGATTGCGCGGGCAGATCGTGGCGGGGTTCCGCTACGCGTGGGCGGAGGTAGGAATCCGCGTGACGCTGATCGTCATCGCCGTCGTCGATTTCGCCGCCAACGGCGCGTTGGGCGTCGGGATTCCCACGCTCGCGCACGGTCGATTCGCCGCGGGCGCGACTGGATTTGGCATCCTCTTTGGCGCTTGGGGAGTCGGCGCCACCGCCGGGGCTTTGAGCGCGGGCTTCGTGCCCCCGCCCAAGCGCTTTGGGTGGCTGATCGTTGCGCTGTGCGTGTGGCTCGGAATCGGCATCACGGCTGTGGGCCTGGTGCCCTCGCTGGTGCCCGCGGCACTGCTGATGGGCTTTTCTGGCATCAGCACCGGTGTCGTGAACACCTATGCCGTGAGCTGGCTGCAGCGCCGCACCGACCCGGCCATGCAGGGGCGCGTCATGTCCCTGGTCATGCTCGCGTCGATGGGCCTCACCCCAGTGGCCTATGCGGCGTCAGGCGCGATCGCGGACGTCAACCCGACGCTGCTGTTCGTGATCGCCGGGGGAATGATCCTTCTGTGCGCAGGCGGCACCGCGGCCAGCCGCACTGTCCGCTCGTTGCGCTAGGTCCTCTCAAGGGGTCCCGCGAAGTCACGCCGAAGGCTCTGACTTAGTGGGGCTTTACTTGATGCCGGCCGCGTGGAGGCCGGCCGCATGAGCGCTGGACGCATCCGCGCCCGCGTCCAGCGCATGCACGGCCGCGGTCGCGAAGGCGTGCGCCCTGTGCTGGTCGAGGGTCAGGTCGATATTCGCGAGTGAGAACCACGCGCAGTAGGACTGACGGTCGCCCGAGACCGGAACCGGCGGCTGCGCCATGGCTGCCGTCGCCCACTGCACGGCCGTTGCAACGTCCTTGCCGCTCGACAGAGCCTTGAAAGCGCCTTGCGCGGCAGCGTGGCATGCACTGGCCGGCGCCCCACCACGCTTGGCCCAGGCGAACCACTCCGCATAGGAGCGGTCTTCGGGCGTGGGAACGACCTTCTTGGGGTCCGTCTTCCGCTTCTGCTCCACGACCTCCCAGGAAGACCCGCCCGCAGTCCCCCCAGGCTTCGACGCCGCGGGCGAGGGTATGGGGTGCGATGCGCTGGACGAAGGCACCGCGAACGGCGGCTGAGCTGGCGGCTGCGATGGGTGGGGCTGCGCCGCTACGGGCGCGGGCGGTGGTGGTGGCGCAGGCTGCGGAGCGGGTTGAGGTTCCTCAACGGGCGCGACCCGATGCTCGCTCGTGACGTGGATCTGCGGCGCCCACGACGGGACCTGAACAGGGGCGGGCCAGTCGATCGCCGGGTCCGGCTTCTTCTGGGCGTGCTTTTCGGCAGGTGTGCCCGGCCCCGGACCCCAGGCGACGTATGGCTTTGTGGAACCGGTGCCACGCGTTGGAGCCGGCGATGCCGGCGAGGAAGCAGCTTCGGCCGGCTGGGCAGGCGCGATCGACGGAGCCGCCGCCGGCGGGATGGTCGGAGCGGTCGGCACCTCGGCCGCGGGCGGCGCGCTTGAAGCCGCAGGCTCGGCCGGCGCGAGCGCGGCGGCAGTGGGCGCGGCGGCGGCGGGTGGCGCGGACGCGCGAGGTGCCGTGGGG
>JBOHUQ010000098.1:0-6752 GCA_050734495.1 Candidatus Dormibacteraceae bacterium | reverse complement strand
GGCCAACCCCACGCATCTGCAGAATCGAGCTCTTCAACTGCTCGGCCTAACCGCCTCGTTGTAGCCAGAAGATGCACACCAACTCCGAGTTCAATCGGTCTCGCCGAACCTCAGGAACTTCGGGTTAGGGAGCGGGTCGAGGGAGAAGTCGGGCGAGTCCCCGCACCGCCTCGGGAAGCTCGGTCAAGTTCTTGACGACCGCATCGGCGAGCGACGGATCGTCTTTCTCCGCCCGCCGGTTGACCCACACCCTCGTGATCCCCAGCTCGCTGGTCGGCTTGATGTCGTGGAAGTAGCTCTGCGCGACGTGTATCCAGGCATCGGCCGACGCACCGAACGTCGACTGGAAGAGCAGGAAGTGCGCCGGGTTCGGCTTGTAAGCGGACACATCCTCAGCGGTGACGACAGCGTCGAACGGCACCGGCAGCCGTCGCTGCGTGAGCGCGATGATGTCGCGGTCGCAGTTGGTCAACAGCGCGAACTTCCAGCCCTCCTTCCGCAGCTCGCCCAGCGCCGGCCCGACGTCGCCGAACGGCGGCCAGTAAGGAATGGTCGAGACGAGAGCCGTCGCGTCGTCCGGCTTCAGGTCGAGTGAGAGGTGCCGGGCGACCCGTCGCGTCGTCTCGGTGAGGACCGCGCGGTACCGCTTGAACGTCCCGTCGGTCTCGACCTCCGCCTCCTTGGCGATGTACGCGTCGAGGAAAGCCGGACCGTGACCCGGGAAAAGCAGCTCCCCGGTGGTCCGGATGCCATGGCGCCAATCGATCAAGGTGCCGAAGCAGTCAAAGGTCAACCAGCGCCCGGACATCGCCTGGCTCAGTGGCCGGGCGCCCGGTAGCCGGTTCCGGCCGACTTCTTGACCGCCTCGTCCATCTCCTCCGCGGTGAGCAGGACGATGGTCCTGTAATGAGCCAGCGCGCCTGTTGCGCCCACGGCAAGCGCAAAGGCTGCCGCTGAGACGTTGTCCGGTGAGTCGACGATGGCGTATACGTCGTCCGTGCCGAAGCCCCAGTACATCGCCTCGACGCGGCCGCCCAACGCTTTGGACGCCGCTTCAACGGCCGCCCGCCGGCCGCTGCCTCCATCCTTGACCAGGCCCTTCAGACCCTCGTGTGAGTACGCGGCTTCGATCAGATACTTGGCCATGGTCCTGCCCTCCTGAACTAACCGGTTGACGGCGCCCCGGAGCTTAGCCTGACTTCGGCATGTACTCCGCGATTGCGTGGGCGAGGTGCTGCATCGACATGGACTGCAGCCACACCCGACCGGGCCCGGTGAGGGCAGCCAGGAAGATGCCAGAGCCGAACAGCGCGTTCTGAATGCCCTGCACGGTCGTGATGTTGAACTGCACCGATTCCTCGTACATGCCGACGTGGCCTGGATGGACCCGGAGCGTGTTGCCCGGCTGCAGGTCGTAGACCACGACCTCTCCGTTGAGCGCCACCCACGCCTGGCCCTGGCCCTGAAGGCGCTGCATCCGGAAACCGGCGCCACCGAAGATCCCGGCACCCAACTTTTGCTGGAACCCGATCGAAAACTGCACCCCGATCGTGCCGCACATGAAACCGTGGCGGTGGACCAGGTATCCCTTGCCCGGCGCGATCTCCAGCGGCAAGACCTGGCCCGGCAGCTTGGCGGCGAAAGCCAGCAGGCCAGGCCCGCCCACCGCGGTGTACTCGGTCATGAAGAGGGTGCCCCCGGCGACGGCGCGGCCGAGCGCGCCCATGAATCCACCCTGCTGGCCCCCCGCCGATGTGGAGGTCTGCATCTGGATCGCCATCGACATCCAGGAGAGTTCGCCCGATTCAGCGAAGACCTTGTCGTTGGGCTGCATGTTCAGCTCGAGGACGGGCATCACAGTGCCGACGATCTTCGACTCCATCTTCCCTCACGTTTGAATCGAACGGACTGCGTCGGCGCCATTATCCCCCGCACGCAAAAGAAGAACTGGCTCTGCGCGGCGATCGCAATGGGCGGCGCCGGCTGATGGCGGATGCCTAGCTGAAATGCACGTGCGGGTCGATGGTGCGGCGCCGCGCCGCCCGCGGGCTCGGACTCCGCGAGCACGAATCGCAGATCCCGACCACCAGCACTTCGGTCCGCAGCGGTTTGAAGTGATGCCCCTCCTGGAGGTGCGACTCGAGCTCGCTGACCAGCTCCTCCTGGATGTGGAGCACTCCGCCGCACACCTGGCAAACAGCGTGGTGATGATCACCGGTGGCCAGCTCGTAGTAGGTGGCGCCTTCGTCGAGGTGGGCCGCATAAACCGATCCCGACGCGGTGAGAGCGTCGAGCGCCCTGTACACGGTGCTGCGCGGAAAACCGGGCTTCGTCCTGTGCAGCTCCGCGGTGATCTCGTCAGCCGTGCAGTGTCCGCCCAGCCCGACGATGGCGTCGTAGACCTGCGTCCGCTGCGCAGTACGGCGCATACCGGGGGCAAGCATTACGGAGCCGGGATCACTCGCAGCAAGCGATCCGGCGTGGTGAGCAGCCGGCATCCGGACCGCTCCACCACCAGGTCGTCCTCGATCCTGACGCCGCCCCAACCCGGAATGTAGATCCCAGGCTCGATGGTGAACGTCATCCCCGACTCCAGCACGGTCGCCGATCCGGGGTCGAGGCTGGGGTCCTCGTGCGCCTCGAGGCCGAGGCCGTGTCCGACCCGATGGAAGAACAGGTCACCCATTCCCGCCGCCTCGATCAGTTGACGGGCGGCTGCATCGACCGAGCCTGTCGTCGTGCCTGCGCGCACCGCCGCGATAGCCGCGTCGTGCGCCGCAAGCACCAGCCCGTGAATCTCCTTGTGACGATCTGAGGGCTCGCCGATCACGGCCATGCGCGTGGTGTCCGCGCGGTACCCCTCGAAGGTCGCGCCGAAGTCGAGGAGGACCAGGTCGCCCTCGGCGAGCTTCCTGCTCGTGGGACGCACGTGGGGGAGCGCCGAGTTGGGGCCGGACTGGACCAGGCTCTCGAAAGACAGTGTTCCGCCGTGCTCGCCGACCGCGGCGCCGATCATCACGGACACCTCGAGCTCCGTCATGCCAGGACGCAGCGCTGCTATGACCTGCTCGCCGACCGCGTCCGTGATCGCGCCGGCACGCGCGAGCTTTTCTATCTCCGCCTGGTTCTTGATCCGTCGCAGGCGCCGGATCTCCGGGCTCGCGTCCACAATCTCGCGCGTGGCGGTACGCGCCAGCAGAATCTCGGATGCTTGCACGGTGAGGTGCTCCTTCTCGACGCCGACCTCGGAGCATCCCTCGAGCGCGCTGCGCACGAGCGCGTAGCCATCCTCGCCATCGCGCCACGACGCGACCTCGGCCTGCTCCGCGTCACGCTCGGCTTTCTCGCGCTCGATGGCGGGCACGATCAACGTCGCGCGATCCGCGCGCACGGCGAGCGCCATCAGGCGTTCGATGGGCTCCGCGTAGAACCCGGTGAGGTAGGCGATCGAAACCGGCTTCGTGATGTACGCCGCGTCCAGGTTGTGCCGCCCCATCCAGGCGCGAAGATCCTGCAGGGGCGTGGTCGTGGTGGTGCTACTCAATTCCGACGATGCGCACGCGGTACGAGCTGTTGGTCGTCTTGATCTCGACCTCGTCGCCGACTTTGTGCCCGATCAAGGCTTTGCCCAGCGCGGACTCGTAGCTCACCCTTCCCGCCTTGGGGTCCGCCTCGGCCGGCCCGACGATCCGGTAGTGCTCCTCATCGGCGCCGTCCTCGCTGAAACGAACCGTGCTGCCCATGTCGACGATGCCGGTTCTCGGCTTGGTCACGATGAGGACGTGGTTCTTGACGATCGCCTCGAGCTCGTTGATCCGCGCCTCCATCATCCCCTGCTCGTTTTTCGCGGCGTGGTACTCGAAGTTCTCCGAGAGGTCGCCGAACTCCCGGGCCGCCTTGATCTTGGCCACGATCGCGGGCCGGCGGACCGTGGTCAGCTGGTCGAGCTCCTTTTGAACCGCCACGAGCCCCTCAGGTGTGATGTGAACGTCACTGGTCATGTACTGGAGTCTAGTTGTCTGTAACACCTCCCCACCATGTGGGGAAGTGGGCGCAAAGCGCCGGGTTGGGGTGGCGGGGCTTATATATTGTCGCGAGCTATGAGAAGGCTCCTCCTTACGATCGGAATGCTGCTCATGGGGATGGCGCTGGTCGGCGGCGCCGCCGTCTCGCTGGTCGGGACCTCGCTCCTCCCGCTTGACCAGGAGGTTGGAACACACGCCTCGGCGGCAGGCGCGGTGCTCGGGATCGGGCTCATGGCCGCCGCCGTCAACCCCGCCGGCAACATCGGCTGGGTCCGGGCGGGCATCCTCTACGGGTTCGTCGTGCTCGCCCTCGAGGCCGGTTCGTACTACCTGTGGCATGCCTCCTTCCACATTGGCCCGGTCTTCTTCGGGCTCGCGTTCAGCCTGCTGCTGATCGCCACCTACCCAGAGCGCAAGCAGCTGGTCCCCTCAAAGCCCATCCCGGCGCACGCTAAGAGCGCACCTGCCACTGAGGAAAAACCGGCCGAGCCTGCAGAACCGAAGAAGGCGGTACCCAAGAAAGTCGACGGCTAGAGGCGCCTCTAGGTCTTCGGGATCAGCGCCTGGACCTGGGTCATCATCTGCCGCTGCAGCAGGAACGACACGCCGTAAACGGCCCCACCCAGCGCGGCGCCCGCCAGGACAGCAAGCACGGCGTGCAGCGCCGATGGCGAGATCGGCGCAAGGGCGACGCCGTCGTCGCCGATCACAGCGCCGAGAGTCAGCGCAAGGGGCGTGAGCAAGGGCAGCAGCTGCAGGCGCTTCATGACCGGCGGAACAGGCGGCTCGACACGACCCACCATGCGCTGCCCCATCACGCCCACCGACCGCACGTGGCGGAGGTTGGGGGTCACGGTGAGCACCACGTTGACCTGGTTGCCGGGCACCTGCTTCAGACGAGCCGGCGCCACGAGGTACTGTTCGACACCGCCGCGCGTCTGGACCATCATCATGCCGAGCCCGATGGACGTGCTCACCGAACTCGCCCCGACGAGCTGCCCCTGCACCAGCCGGGCCTCAGCCTTGCGGTCCTTCAGCGCCAGCCTGAACCCGGGCGCGATGAAGCTCGCGAGCAGTGCGATCGGAAGCACCCAGACGATCGCCGCGGCGATCGCGTCCGGCCAGCCGTAGACGGGCGGCAGGAAGACGAGGATGACCGCGATCGCGATCACGCAGACGACCGCCGCCGCAACCGCGAAGTAGCCCGTGCGGATCACGAAATCGGGCGCATAGCCCTGCAGCATCCCGCCCGCCTGGACGTAACGCTCGCGCTGTTTGCGGGTCTGACCCGGGGTCGTCGCGGTGGTCGCCTTCGGCTGCACCTGCCGCATCTGCTGGCGAACCTGCCTGACCTGTTTCTTCCCCACTCCTAGCGGAGTGTATGGGAACCGTTACGAAGAACGCTGGCTCGGGTCGACCGCCGGCACCAGCACGCGCTTGACGTAGGTCGTGCCGTTGACCGTGAAGGTGCCGGAGAACAGGAATGATGGTTCGTAGAAGCTGTGGTCTCCCGCTACGACGAGGGAGTAGACGAGCTCGGCAGAGCTTAAAGTCGCAGTCGGCATCCCGGAGGCGGCCACCGGCGACGATGCGAGGAGCGATTGGACGGCCTGGCCGGCCGAGATGGTCGAGTACGGTGCCGATTCGATGTTGACGGGGATCGGCCCGGTCGCCGAGATCGGCCGGGTGCCTTGCAGATCCACCTCGGCGCCGTAACGATCGCCGTTGCCGTCGACCAGGTATGCGTACCCATAACCAGTCACGCCGAACTGGCGTGACAGCGTTACTTCGGCCACGTCGCCAGAGACGACGACATCCGGCGTGTACTGCCACGTCGGGGCGAGGCTGTGCTCGCCCAGGAAGACGAGCGCAAGGTCCGCCGGCCCGCCCGCTGCGTTGATGAAAGACTGGGCGATCGGAAGCAGAACGTAGACAGGCTCACGCGGAGGCGATTGGGTCGTGCCCCGCACGCGCACGCTGAAATCGGTGGTCTGGTACGAGCCCAGGTAGCCGGGGGGCCGCGAGACGAGAACAGCGCCGAGAGAAGTTGCGAACTGATCGGCTGTGTTGGTCGACGGCTCGTGGTAACGAAACACCGGCGCGGTGCTGATGGTCAGGTCGAACTTTCCAGTCCACTTCAACGCGACCTGGCCGGTGTACGCGGCGGCGGGAGCCGTCGTGGATTGGGATGCTCCGGCGTCGGAATTCTTGAACGCAAGCGCAGGCGATGGCACCTTCCCGAAAGCGCCTGGCGAGCTGAGCGCGAGGGGTTCCGGCCCGACTGCGGGTGCTGCCGCGCCGCTGTTCGCCGTCGAGCCTCCGCCGCCTCGACCGATCCCGCTGTACATCAGGGCGCTCGCGCCCAGGACCACCACGAGCACAGCTGCGACCGCACCCATGGGTACGGCCGGCGCCTCGCGAATGGCCTGGACCAGACCCACCCAGGCGTCGCGCAGGCGCGACCCAGCGGGCCGGTGGGCCTGCATCCGGGTCCACAGCTCGTCCTCGAACCCGGCGCGGGGCCGCGTGGTCTCGAAGGCGTCGTCGAGCTGCCGCTGCAAAGCCTCGAGCTCGAGGTCTTCCGGCTCGCTCACACGGCCTCCTTTTCCACGGCTTCTTTCAATGCCTTGATCGCCCGGTGGTAGAGCATCTTGGCCGCGTCCTCGCTGCACTTGAGGAGCGCGCCCACCTCTTCGAAGCTGAGTCCTGAATGGCGCAGAGAGATGG
>JBOHUQ010000097.1:0-18088 GCA_050734495.1 Candidatus Dormibacteraceae bacterium | reverse complement strand
CCGGTAGAGAGCCGCCAGAGGTCGCGCGTGCTTGTCGTCGAAGACAACGCCGCCAACCTGAAGGTCACGGTCCGAATGGTCGAACGCCTCGGCTATCGTGCGGACGTCGCCGCCAACGGCGCGGAGGCCGTGACCACACTCAAGGGGCTGCAGTACGACGCCGTCCTGATGGATTGCCAGATGCCGGAGATGGACGGGTACGAGGCGAC
Organism: Candidatus Dormibacteraceae bacterium; assembly: GCA_050734495.1. GTDB lineage: Bacteria > Chloroflexota > Dormibacteria > Dormibacterales > Dormibacteraceae > Palsa-870. The sequence continues at coordinate 17,879 of JBOHUQ010000097.1, read as the reverse complement.
GCGCTTGATCAGAGTGGACGAGGCCGCAGGCCGCCACGTACCGATCATCGCCATGACGGCCGCAGCCCTGGCGGGCGACCGCGAGCGATGCCTGGCCGCGGGCATGGACGACTACATCTCCAAACCAGTAAAGCTGCACGTGGTAGCAGCCCTATTAGAACGATGGATAAGTGCCCCTTCCCCCGCGCCGGCGGGAGAGGGCCGGGGCAATCAGTAAGTCCCATTCTGATCGCCGCTTTGCGCGCAGGGGGCGTGTAAGGAGTGATGAGAAACCGGGTTGGCTATACCCGCTTGAGCGCAAGCACCGTCACGTCATCGAAGAGGTCCCGACGCTTGGAACCCTGGGCCAGGATGTCCACCAGCTCCTGCGCGCTTCCCGCCCGCCGCGCCTCATAAGGAAGCGGAACGTCTTTGGTGGCCAGGTCCGGCCGCAAATCCAGCAGGCCATCGGAGAACACGACCAGGACGTCGCCCGGGTTCAAGGTCACCCTACCGACCGCGAAAAGGCTGTCGGGAAAGATGCCGATCGGTGCGCTCCTCGAGGGCAGCGTCTCCTGGCCGGTCGCCCCGCGCAGCAGCCGCGCGTGACCGTGACCCGCATCGACGTAGTGAAGCTCGCCCGAGGACGGGTCGAACGCAGCGTGAAACGCGGTCACGTAAGCGTGGTTAACCTCGAGGGCCGCGCTCATCACCTCGGAGGCGCGCTTGATCCCCTCGTCGAGCTGCTCGATGCCGGCGGAGGCGCGCAGCGCGGCGCGCGCCGTGGCCATCATCAGAGCGGCCGGCAGGCCCTTGCCCATGACATCGCCCAGCGTGACGACCAAGCGGCCTGTGTCCTGGCGATACCAGTCGTAGAAATCTCCGCTGATCTCCTTGGCCGCCGTGAAGTGGGCGGCGAGCTCAAACCCGTCTTCCTCGAGGGGTGAGGCCGGCAGCATTCCCGCCTGGAGCTCGATGGCCCGTCGCATCTGGTCGGCTCGCTCATCAAGCATCCTCTCCATCCGCTCGAGGGTCGCCCGATGCTCGAGCTCGAGGCTGCGGCGCTTCAGGTTGTTGACCACGGTCAGGTAGAGCAGGGTCGCGCCGACGGGCTTGACCATGTACGCGTACGCCCCGTGCTCCAGGGCGGCCCTGCCCAACTCGGGATCGTCGACCCCTGAAATCATCACCACCGCCGTATCCGGCCGCTTGGCGCGAAGCTCCTCGAGGAGCCCGTAACCGGATTCGTCGGGCAGGCGCACGTCCAGCAGGGCAAGGGCGTAGTCGCTCGCGTCGAAGAGGCGCCGGGCCTCGGCCGCGTTGAACGCAACGTCGGATTCGAACCCGCGGCTGCGCAGGGTGCGCTCCATAAGCTTGGCCAGCGCCTGCTCGTCGTCCACGATCAAGAGGCGCTGCAGTGCGGGAGACCGCGCCTGAGGCGCCTCGGGCGAGCTCACGCCCAGCAGTGTAGAGAGGCTCAACTCGAGACTGGGTGACCCATAATGAGCGCCCGTGTTGGGTGAGCATTAAGTGAGTCTCGAGGTACAGAGCCGGCAGATCGACAACGGGGTCACCGTGGTCGCTCCGACCGGGCGCCTGGACGTGGCCGGCGCACCAGCGTTGAAGGAAGCGATCGGCGATGCTGTGAAGAGCGACAAACCAAGGGTCGTCATCGACCTGGAGGGGGTCAGCTTCGTCGACAGCACTGGCCTCGGATCCGTCATCTCGGCGCTCAAGCAGATCCGCGGCTCGCAGGGCGACCTGCGGCTCGCAGCCCCCAACCAGCAGGTCCGCGTAGTGCTCGAGCTGACCACGCTCGACCGGGTCTTTCCTTACTACGCCACGGTAGAGGAAGCCCTGACTGGCTTCTGACCATGGCGAGTCACTCAACGCCATTCGAGTTCAATGCCAAGCTCAGCCATCTCGATGAAGGACTGGACGTGCTCCACGAATCGATCAAGCGCCTGCGCGAAGCGACCGGCCACGGCGAGGATGATCCCGACCTCATGCACTTCGAGATCGCCCTCGCGGAAATTGGCGCCAACGTGCTCACGCACGGGCGGCCGGCGGGCACCGATCCGCCGGTCGAGTACCGCCTCTGGCTCGACGATAACACCGCGCACGCCCTGTTCGTCGATGGTGGCCCGCCCGTCGAAGAGGTTCTGTCCCGCGCCATGCCTGACCCGACAAGCGAAGAGGGTCGCGGACTCCCGATGGCGCGCTGGTTGCTCGACGAGCTCAACTACAAGCGCGACGGCGAGGTCAACCGATGGCGGCTGGTGAAACGGCTTTGAGCCAGGACGGCGAGCTCTCGGACGAAGCGTGGCGCGTCCTGATCCACGACTTCCGCAACCTCCTCGCGGTGATCATCAATTACAGCGAGCTGATCGCTGAGGAGACCGGCGACGCGGAGGCGGTGAAGACGGACATCGACGAGGTTCGCTCAGCCGCCGAGCGCGCGATCGCGATGACTGAAAGGCTGCGCCGGCCCGTCCGCCCCACCCCGGAGTCGACCGCCTCGTGAACGTGGCGAACAAGGTCGGCGCGGATCAAGAGCCGACCACCCGCGCAACGCTTCCTCATCGCGAACTGGTCCTGGTGGTCGACGACGACGAGCAGATGCTGCGGCTGGTGAGGCGTGTCCTTGAACGGGCGGGTTTCGAATGTGTCCCGATCGGCAACGGCCGCTCTGCGCACGGCGCCGCGGTGGAGTGGCGCCCCGACATCATCCTGCTCGACCTGATGCTCGGCGACACCACCGGCGACCAGATCCTGGCCGAGATCCGCGGCGACTTCCGCACGCGCCTGATTCCCATCGTTTTCCTGACCGTGCGCAGCTCGCTGAAGGACAAAGTCGAGCATCTGCTCGCGGGCGCCGACGACTACGTCACCAAACCATTCATCCCGGAGGAGCTGGTGGCGCGCCTTCGGGCGGTGATGAGCCGGTCCACCACGACCCGCGACCTCAACCCGTTGACTGGAATGAGCGGCAACAGCGACATCCTTCGCGAGATGGGCTTGCGCCTCGCGAGCGGCGAGAGATTCGCATGCCTCTATCCCGACATCGACGCCTTCAAAAGCTACAACGATCACTACGGATTCCTGCGGGGCGATGACGTGATCAAGACGCTCGCAACGATCGTCCTGGAGGTCCTCGAAGAAAACTATTCGCCGCGGCACTTTGCGGGTCACGTCGGCGGCGACGACTTCGTGATCCTGACCGACCCGAACCTCGCCGAGACGATCGCGTCCGCCATCACGAAGCGATTCGACGATGCGGTGCCCGCGCTGTATGACCCGGTGGACAGAGAGCGCGGCTGGATCGAGTCCGAAGAGCGCAACGGCAACACGCTGCGCGCGCCGCTCGTCTCGGTGTCGATCGGGATCGTGATCGCTGAACCGGGTCGGTACACGAGCGCCGCTGGGCTGGCCGCGCGCGCGGCCGAGGTGAAGGGCGTCGCCAAGCGAATGCCCGGATCGAAGTGGGTCCTGGACCGGCGCCGACCTCCGGAAAGGTTTGCTCGAGATAAATGAATTGAGTCGCGGTAACGCGGTGCTAGCATCCGTGAAGCCAATAGTCGTGACACCGATCATGCCCGCGGAGCGCGTCACATGAGCGAGGTCATCACCACCTCGCCGGAAATTCCGGAACAGACACCGGAGCCAACGCGCGTGCCGGCGTCGAACGGCGCCCCGTCAGCTCGCGCGCCTCGCTTCAAGGTCAGCGTCCACAGACTCGACGGCGGCCTCGAGGAAGGCGGTTCGGACGCTCTCGCGCTGGGACCTCAGGGATACCCGATCTACAATCCGGCCGACGCCGACCGGCCCCGCTGGATCCCAAGCCGCGACATCAAGTACGTGGTGTTCGGCGCGGTCGAGGACCCGCAGCTGGAGGCGGACCCAGGCGACAAGAGCGCGGCCAGAAAAGCCATCCTTCGCTTCCGCGACGGCGAGTGGATCGCCGCCTACATCGACCCCGGACAGGCGCCCGACAGCGAAGGCGTGGCGATCAAGATCCGCCTCACCGAGCGCCAGCGCGTGATCCCGGCCCTGGCCGCATCGTCGTCCGTGCTCGAGATGCAGTACGTCGACATGTGGGCCGCCCTCGCGCCGGCGGCACAACCGCAGCGGCGGCGGTCCGACATCGTGGAAGCGGCCGCCCGGCAGGGACGCGACCTGGGCAAGCTCGCGAACGATTATCGAGACCGCCTGGCGCTGATCCGCGACGTGGGCCTCACCACCGGCGACACGCTGGCGTTCTCACGCGCCGTGCGCACCCACCTCGACCGCTTCCTGGCCGACGATGAGATCGAGCTCAATTCCCAGGAGAAGTCGGCGCTGGCCGACATCATCCTGCGCGCGGCGGTCGGTTACGGCCCGCTCGATGGGTTGCTCCACGACCGGTCCGTGAGCGAGATCATGGTGAACGGCCCAGACCAGGTTTTCATCGAGCGCCGCGGCGTCCTGACCAAGGCCGATGTGCGGTTCGAGGACGAGAACCAGCTCCTGGAGACGATTCGCCGCATGGTGGCGACGACAGGCCGGCATATCGACGGCTTGAACCCGATGGTGGACGCCCGCCTACCCGACGGAAGCCGCGTCAACGCGATCATCCGCCCTGCCGCGATCCACGGCGCAGCGCTGACGATCCGCAAGTTCAAGGACGCCGTGCTTGGAATGGAGGATCTCACACGCGAGGGAAGCCTCAGCCCCGCCATGGCGGAGTTCCTCGAGGCCGCCGTGCTGGGCCGCATGAACATCCTCGTCTCAGGAGGCACCGGTTCGGGCAAGACGACGACCCTCAACGTGATCGCCCGCTTCATTCCGCACAACCAGCGCGTGATCACCATCGAAGACGCTGCCGAGCTGCAGATCGACCACCCGCACGTTATCGCGCTCGAGCACCGACCGCCGAATGTCGAGGGCAAGGGCGAGCTCACCATCCGGCAGCTGCTACGCAACAGCCTCCGAATGCGCCCCGACCGGATCCTGGTCGGTGAGGTGCGCGGCGCCGAGGCACTCGACATGCTGCAGGCCATGAACACCGGCCATGACGGGAGCATGTCGACCATCCACTCCAACTCCGCGAGGGACGCGCTGTCGCGTCTCGAGACCATGGTGATGATGGCCTCGATCGACATACCTTTCGAAGCCGTCCGTGCCCAGATCGCCTCGGCGGTCAACCTGATCGTCCACCAGGCCCGCATGCCTGACGGACGCCGCAAGGTCGCGCAGATAGCCGAGGTCGTTGGCTATGACGCCAACGGCGCGATCCTGCGCGACATCTTCCTGCTCGGCATGGGCAGCGACCTTCGCCTCGAGTACAACGCCACCGGCTACGTTCCCACCTCGCTCGACAAGGCAGCGTTCTATGGGGTCCAGGTCAACCAAGACCTTTTCGACCCGGTCAAGTCTCGATTCGTTCCCGCCGGGTCGGACAGCATGATGCCGGTGGTCAAAGACCCGCTGATGAGTGGTCAGCGAGGCGGCGGCGAGAACATCGTCCGGCAGGTGGTCGTGGTGCCGTTCAGCTCGGACCGGCCGGGCGACTCGAGGCCGCAGCAAACGCACGCGGTCCAGTCGTCTCCGACGCAGCAGGCCAGCACGATGGCCTCGACCCCGGAGATGCAAGAGGAGATGCGCAAGCTGATCGACGCCGCGCGCTCCGCGGTCGCCGACCTTCAGGCTGCCGCGCCAGCTGCGCAGACACAGGCGCAGGAACAGGGAGCGGTTGTGCCCATCGCGTCAAGCCAGCAGCCGCAGCAGCCCCAACTTCAATCTCAGCCGCAGCCTTACACGCCGGCGCCGGCCACCACCCCGCCGCCCAACTATCCGCAGCCCAACTATCCGCAGGACGCGGATGCGTATCCACCCAGCCAGACACGCGCCCAGTCAAACGTTGCCGCCAGCCAGGCCCTGCAGGCGGCCACCGCGATGGCGCGCGCCACGACCGCCTTGGGCAACCTGGCCGCCGCGAACAGTGGCTACGTCGGAATGTTGCCCACCGTCCGAGCCGGCGAGGGCATTGGCCCGGCCGGCGCGACGCGCCGGATCGGGGCGGTGATCGAAAGCCTCATCACGCGCAGAAATCTGAACCTGCGCCTCGCCCCCGCGCTCACCCAGGCGTTCGAAGGCGCGGAGCTGAAGGCCAGCGATTACGCCTCCGAGCGGAGGATCAGCAAGGAATCGGCCGGCCGCGAGCTGCGGCAAGCGGTCGAGGCCGGCCTGCTCCAGACCATTCGCTACCCGCAGGGCGAGGCGGGTTTCAAAGCGTCGCAGGACCTCCTCCGTGCGGTGGCCGAGGGCCTGGGCCAGCCGATCAATGCGGCTACCCCACTGACCCCGGAGACGATCATCGGCAGCCTCGCCGTCGGGCAGACCGAAGGCACCGTGACCATCATGTTCACCGACGTCGAAGGCTCCACCCGGCTGCTGTCGACGCGTGGCTTCACCGAGTCGCACGAGATCATGCGCGCCTACGAGACCATCATCGATGAGAAGGTCGCGGAGCACGCCGGTCGCCGGATCAAGGGACTCGGCGACGGCTTCATGATCAGCTTCGGATCCGTGCGCCACGGGGTCGAATGCGCGCTCGACATCCAGCGCTCGATCGCGGTGTACAGCAAGCAGAACCCGGAACGCAAGGTCAAGGTTCGGATCGGCCTGAACGCCGGCGAGGTCGTCGAGGAGGCAGGCGACATCTTCGGCGCGGCCGTGAACGTCGCCGCGCGCGTCGCGGGCAAGGCGCGCGGTGGCGAGATCCTGGTCTCCGATGTGGTCCGGCAGCTCGTCGGCCCGGTTTCGGAGATGGTGTTCGAATATCGCGGCCGCTACAAGCTCAAGGGATTCCCCGATCGATGGCGCCTGCACGAGGTCACCCCTGGCGAGGTCAAGGAGACGCCGCGAACATTGCCGAGCGGCGACGGTTTTGTCGGACGCGAGCAGGAGCGTCTCGACATCCGAATGCTGATGGACCGCGCGATCACGGGCTCCGGGGGAATGTTGTTCATCACCGGGGCGCCCGGCATCGGAGCTTCGCGCCTGGCCTCGGAAATGGCCGTCGAGGCCGCCGCCAAAGGCTGGCTGGTCCTGAGCGGTCGCAACGTGGAGCGCGACGGCGCGCCCTATGCACCGTTCCGCGAGATCCTCGCAACCGCGGTCGCAGGTGGAACGTCGAAGCCGCTGCAGGACGCCGCCGGCAGCAACGGACCGCTCCTGTCGCAACTCGTCCCCAGCCTCCGTCAGAAGGTCCGCGGCATGGCGGCCCACGGCGACGTGAGCATCGACAAGCTTCGCGAACGGACCTTCCGCGCCATCTACGACTTCCTCACCGGTGTGCAGGCGAAGCGGCCGCTGCTCATGGTCCTCGATGATCTCCAGTGGGCGGACGAGGCGACGGTGCTTCTTCTCCGCGACCTCGCGGAGCGTGTCGGCAGCAGCCACATGGTGGTGATCGGCACCTACTGGGATTCGGAGCTCGACACAGCGCGGCCTTTCAGCTCGGTGCTGTCGCGCCTGCTGCGGCGGCGCCGTGCCCAACGCATCACGCTCGGCCCGCTTTCGGATCGCGACGTCGAGCGGATCGTGGCGGGGCTCGCGGAAACGCTGCTCACTCCCACGCAGCTCATGGGCATCCAGGCGGCGACCGAAGGCAACCCGCTCTTCGTCGAGCAGTCAACTCTTTACATGGCGGAGTCCGAAACGATGCTCGTCGGCGGCGCACGCGTGCAGGCGAGCTTCACGGAAGAGGACCTCGAGCTCGCCCAAAGCGTGCGCGGGCTGATCGGGCGCAGGCTCGAGCGGTTGAGCGAACCGGCTCAACGAATGCTCGTCGCGGCCGCGGTGCTCGAGCGCGACTTTGACCTTCCATTGCTGGAAGCGTTCGGCGAGCTCTCGGGCCACGAGCTCCGCGACGCCCTGGACGAGGCCACGCGCGGCCATTTCCTTGTGTCCGCGGGACCGGAGAGGTATCGGTTCGCGCACGACCTCGTGCGTAAGAGGGTCCTTGCGGTGCTGCCGCTACCCCGCCTCCAGGCCTATCACCTGGCGGTCGCCGACACCCTCGAGCGGGTGTACGGGAAGAGCGCGCCTGAGCGGGCGGGCGAGATCGGATATCACCTGTACCAGGCCGGCACCGCTGCCGATCCCCTCCGCACCGCCAGCTTCTTGAGCCTCGCGGCCAGGAACGCGCTGGCCGTGGGCGCGTTTGAAGAAGTCCTCCGCCTGCTCGAGACCGGTCTCGTGCTGCTCCCGGCGGACAGGCTGCGAGAACGCGCCGATGCGCTTGCGATGCGAGGTCAGGCCTGCTGGGGCCTCGGCCGCAACGAGGACGCAAAGGCGGCCTGGAAGGGCGCGGCCCAGCGCTACGACGAGCTCGGGGATGAGAAGGGAGCAGCCGGCATGCACGCCCGGCTGGCGCACCTGGAAACCCGCAACCAGAAGGCAGGGCAGCCGGCACCTGAAGCCGCGGCCCTGGAATCCCAAGCCGCCCCCGTGGACACCCCGGCGGCTGCCGCGGAGCCTGGACCCGTACCTGCGGAGAGCGTCGAGCCCAGCTAGAGGCGCGGCTCTCAGCCGGTCAGCCTGCTGGCAGGTGGCACCGGTGCGTATGCGCCGTTGAACCTGATAGTCGGCATCGTTCCGCTGAAGCTGACTGTTTTCCCGATGAGCCCGCCGACCGCGCCGGCCTTGAAGGAAAAGGACGAAGGAACGCCGACTGAGGCGGTCGGAGCGTAGACGAGGCCGACGTAGGCCGAGTTGCTTCGGGCGCCGAGCGTGAGCGCACAGCTGTTGGCAGGCGGCTGGTACGCCGAAACCCAGTCGTACTGGTAGCCGCTGAAGACGTATGTGTCGCCCGCGTTGGTGGTGCTCAAGCACGCGCCGGCCGGCATGTAGAACTCGACCGCGCCCGGGGTCACCGCCGCGGGACACGTCGCGTACACGCCCCCGCCGGTCTCGCAGTTGTTCTCGTTCGCGCGGTCTCCTGCCGAGCCGGAGAGCCGTGCCGGACCCTGGTTTGGAAGGCCGGCGCTGAGCGGCGCGGTCTCGCTGTTGGGCTGTAGTGACCCGATGCTGCCGGCCGGGGCGAGGGGGTTCGGGCCGAAGGGCGAGCCGAGCGCACCGCCGTCGAGCGTGATCGACTCGTGCCCAAGCGAGCAGCCGTTCCCGTTGAAAGCTGGGCAGGGGCTTGTGCGGTTGTTTTGGACGGGTCCGCTCACGGGAAGAGTCGCAGCCAGCCCGAACGGGCCGCTGCACCCGTTGCCCGGAGGCGCTGCGTAGATGTTGTACGCCGTCGCACCCGGCACGTTGCTCACCGTGATCTCGACGGCCTGGTCGGTGTCGTCGATGCGCTCGACGTGGCACGTCGATGGCGCGCTCTCGCGCGGGTACGACAGCCCGTTGAAGGTGTCGGTCCGTGTTGACGTCAGGACGAAGGACCAGGATCCCCGTGGAACTCCTCCGGATCCGTTGGTCACCTGCGTTTGCACGCTCCCTGCGCAGTGGACCCCATTCGTGTTCCAGAACTGCGTGCCGGCAAGCTCGGTGTTGTCTGCCGGATCGGGTTCGTCCGGGGGCTTCAGCTCATTGCTGACGAAATCGCCGGAATTCGTGTAGCCCGCCTGCCAGTCGTAAACGCCGCCGCTCAAGAACCAGCAGTCGCCGCCGTTGAAAGAAGGAGCAGCGGCGTACACACCCGCCCGCAGGATTACGGTGTTGTTGGGCGCGCTCTGGCTGCCACCGACCAATGCGGGCGCTGGGTAGCTCGGATCGACGAATCGAAAGCCCGCCCTCGTCGCCCCGGCGACGTCTGGATACGTGCAGGGCGTAGACAGGCCGCTCGGGTAGCAGGCCGCCGTCACCGACCCGGGGATGGTCGCCTGGCAGCGCGCGTAGATGTCGCCGGCCACGCGCAGCCCGGCGCCCGAGAGAGACACGGCACCGCTCGAGACCACGTCCCCTGTTACGTTCAACGTGCCGGCGCCGCTGAGCGTGAGTGCGCTGCCTCCGGCGCCTCCGCACCCTGCCTGGTCGAGCGCCGCGACCGCCGGCTCAAAGAGGAGGTTGTTCACGCCGCCCGACGCCCCCCCGGTGATCGTCGGGCTCCCGCCGTTGGTCAGGACCTTGGCGAACTGGAGCTGCAGCGAGCGACTCCCGACCAGGCTGAAGCGGCCTCCTTGAGGGCCGAGATTCGAAACCACCTGTGTGAGAACCGTGCCGTCCGAATATGTGCACGTCGCGGTCAGCGGGCCGGCCCCAGGACTCCCGTAGCCGGCGCAGGACGGTGCCGCGTAAAGGCGCAGGTTGGTCCCGAACATGGTCGCGGCGGCCTGCTCGGCTGTGGTGTAGTCGCCGGTCTGCTGCAGCTTGTCGGCGGCCGCGAGCGCGGCGGAATCGACCGCGGCCTGGAGGTCGCGACGCGCCGCGTAGGCGCGTGAACCGTCGATGGCGAGGGCCGCCATGCCGACCAGCACGGCGAGCATGATCGCAATCACGACTATCGCCTGGCCAAGCTGGAAGCGCATCCGGGCAACCCCAGGTGGGGGCGCTGAGGCCTGTCTGTGTTTTCCATCACCCTCGCGCATGCCGCGAAGGCAAGTTGCTGAACCTCGACCCACTACTAGGCGGTCAGCCGGCTCGCCTGGGGCACCGGCCCGTAGTCGACGGTGTCTCCGATGATGGCGGGAAGCTGGCGGCTGAACGTGAGGGTGTCCGCGATGACGCCACCGCCTTTGTCGGTCCTGAATGTCGAAGCTTTTTGGACGCTTATCGACGCAGACGGCGTGTAGATGAGTCCGATGAATGCCGAGTCGGTCGCCGCCCCAAGCGTGTTGGTACACGTATTCTTGGGCGGGTTGGACCGGCCGGGCTCGTAGAGCAGCATCCAGTTGTACTGCTGGCCGCTGAAGATGTGAATGTCGCCGTCGCTGGTGTCGTTGACGCAGCCGCCGTTCGGAATGTAGAACGCGACCGCTCCAGGCGTGATCGGTGCTGGACACGGCACCGTCGCGCCGGCGGGTGTGTCGCACTGATTCTCGTTGGCGCGATCGCCCGCCGGCAGATTTGCGTTTTCGTTGGGTAGATTGCTCCTGAGCGGAGCCGTCTCCCCAGCCGGCGGCAACGAGCCGATCATGCCGGCGGGCGCCAGCGGGATGGGATTGAACCCCAAACCGAGAAGGGTGGCGTCGAAAACCACCGTCTCTGAGCCCAGGCTGCAGCTCGAGCTGACGAAAGCGCAGCCCGCGGTGTTGTCGTTCTGCTGTGTGCCCACTGAGGCCATGTTGCCCGCGAGGCCAAACGGTCCCGTGCACCCGGAGTTCGGCGGCGCCGCGTACACGTTGTAAGAGGTCGCACCTGGGACGTTGCTGATCTGCAGCTGCATGACCTGGTTGTCGCCGATGGACACCGTGTGGCAGTAGGAAGGTGCGCTCTCGCGAACGTAGGGCACGCCGTTGTAAATCGCCGTTTGCACGGACGTCACGACGATGCTCCACGTCCCCTCCCTGAGGCTCCTCGACGACTGCCCGAGCGAGGTGACCTGTAGAGCACCCGCGCAGTGGACGCCGTCTGTGTTCCACAGCTGGTGGCCGCCCGCTTGGGTGTTGTCGTTGTATTTCGGTTCGTCAGGCGGTTTGAGCTCGTTGGAGATGAAGCTGCCGTTGTTCGTGTATCCGGACAGCCACCTGTAGACCCCGCCCATGAGGAAGTAGCACCGCCCAGCGCGAAACGCGGGGTCGGTGGCGTAATCGCCCGGCGCGAGCATCACGTTGTTGGAAGGACTTCCCTGGGCGCCCCCCACCACCGACGGTGGAGGGTAGTTGGGGTCGACGAACGTGTGACCCGAGCGGGTCACCCCGGCGACGTCGGGAAACGTACATGGCGTCGGGTTGCCGCTTGGGTAGCAGGTGTTGACGAGGTTGGTCACCGACGACTGGCAGCGCGCATAGGCGTCGCCTGCCACGCGAAGCGTGCCGGCCGAAGAGATCACGCCATTTGACACCAGGTCGCCAACGACGCTCATCGTTCCGCCGGAGGTGATCGAGATGGCCGCGCCGGTGGTTCCACCGCAGCCGTTCTGGCTCAGCGCGGCAATGGTGGGTGCGAAGAAGAGGTTGTTCACCCCGCCCGAGGCGGAGGCCGAGATCTGGGGCGCCGCCCCGCTCGTGAGAATCCTCGCGAACTCGAGCACAAGCGAACGTGTCGCCGCGATCGTGAACTGGCTGCCCTGCGGCCCCAGAGCCGAAACCGTCTGTGTCAGAACGGTGGAGTCCGTGTACGTGCAGGTGACTGAGAACGGCGAGGCGCCGGGGCTTCCGTAAGCGGTGCAAGAGGGAGCGATATACAGGCGGAGGTTGCTGCCGAAGATGTTGGTCGCGGCCTGTTCAGCGCTGGAGTAGCTGTTCGTCTGCTGGAGGCTGTCGCCCGCGGCGAGCGCCGCAGCATCCACCGCAGCTTGGAGATCGCGTCGCAGTGCGTAGGCGCGCGAGCCGTCGACGGCGAGAGCGGTCATGCCGACCACGACCGCGAGCATGATCGCGATCAGCACGATCGCCTGTCCACGTTGCGACGCCATCAGTACTCCGTTCGGAAGATGGCCGACGCGGTGATCAGGATGTGATTCGCGGTCGCCTGCGCGATGACTGGCGTGATCAGGATCAGATTGAACTTGATCGTGACCTGGAGCGACTGATTACCACCTGCGGGGTTGACCGCGCTGCACGAGCCCGCGGCCGGGGCCAGGTATTCGCCGCCCGGGGCGTTCGGCGGCGGTGTCGCCTCCACCGTGGGCGGCGGGTTCGGCTCTGTGATGTACAGCCAGGCGGCATTGTCGGGCGGGGTTGCACTTGTGATCGGGCCTTGCGGGCAGGGTTCCGTGACCGGCGCACCGATCAGCTGCGTGGTCACGGTGGCCAGCACGTCGGCGTTGGTCGGCAGCTGGTCGGACGCTTGGACAGCCGTCCTTGCACCCTCCCGTGCGGCGTGGTAGACGGTGTCGTAGTAGAAGACGGCCCGACCGATGTCGACGATGCCGAACAGCAGGAGCATGAGTACCGGCGACACGAGAGCGAACTCGATCAGCGCCTGGGACCGTTGGGAAGAGCGCGGGTCGGAAAGCATCAGCTGCCCTGCACAGTGATATGGATGTTCGAGGCAAGGCGAAAGTTGCCGAACTGGGCTGTGATCAGAGGGGTGAGCGGCCCGTACGAGTACAGGACGATCACATTGAGATCGATCTGGCCCCGGTTGGGCGGCGGGTCCTGGCCGGGCGTGTTGCTGTAGCAGATGTACAGCCAGGCCTGGTTCGCGATCGTGGGATAGGCGGAGTTCGCGTACGGCGGGTTGTGAAACGGGTTGCCGTCCGTCGGCGCCGGGCAGGTCGTTCCCCCCGAGTTCTTCAGCACCGAGCTGGGAATCCCGACCGTCGCCAGCTCGGCGTCGACCACCGACTTGATCTCGCCATCGGAGAGCCAGGGATGGGTCTGGCGAGGAGCGTCGTACCAGGCGCCGTGGCGGGCTCCCTCGCGGACGGCGTTCGAAAGGGCCTCGCTGATATAGATCGACCGGCCGATGTCGACCAGGCCGCCGACCAGCAGCAGGAGCACGACCGATGAGAGTGCGAACTCAACCAGGGACTGGCCCCGCTGGCCCATCGAAGGGCTCAGCAAGGGCCCCTTAGGGGGGCGCGGCACCGGACTATCTTGCCTATGATGGGTCGGCTGTGCGCCCCCTTATGAGCGGTCTTAGGTTCACCAGACCGTTCACCATCCTCGGAATTCTTCTCGCACTGCTCGTGATAGGTGCCTTCGTCCTCGTAGCTCTCAACGCCCAGAGCAACGCCTCCAGTCCCTCGATTGACGTCGTCGTCGCCACCAGGGACCTTCAGCCAAGGGTTGCGATCGACCCGACGGCCCTTGAGATGGCCAGCATCCCGGTGCCGGGCACCTACCCGAAGGTCTACTTCACCAGGCTTCAGGACGTCGCGGGCCTGGTTCCACTGGTGGCCATCCCGACGGGCCAGGCGGTCACGTCCAACGAGGTGGCCAAACCGAGCGGGGCGCTGGGCTCGCAATCCGAGTACCTGCCGATCCCGTCGGGCTACGTGGCGGTGACCATCCCGACGAGCGAGCAGCAGGGCGTCGCCGACTACATCCAGCCTGAGGACTACATCTCGGTGATCGCCACCGTGGCGACCGCGGGCAAGGTGGCGTCCAAAACCATATTTACGAACCTACACGTGATCAAAGTTGGCACGCCAGGCACCGCCGGCGCCAACGCCTCCACCGCCAGCAGCCTCACGGTCGTCGTGACCGAGTGCCAGGCCGAGGTGATCACGTGGTTCCTGAACTACGCGGCCCTCAAATACGTGCTCGAGTCTTACCACGACTATCTGCAACCCGGCGCTCAGAACCCAGACCCCGCGTGCCCGTCGGTCACGGCAGCCAAGGGCGTGACGCTGCAGGTCATCCAGGCCGCTTACCCGTCGCTCTTTTAGGTCTGCCGGTGAACCTGCCGCCCCAGGTCATCGTCGCCGTTCCGATGGCCGGCGCGATCGTCGTCTTCTTCTGGAGCCTGGACCGAGTCCGCAAAGAACGGGTCGCGCGGCCGCTCGTGGCGTCCACGCCTCGAGCCACCCCCCGCGAGCTCGTCGAGAAGCTGCTGCGACCGGCAGCCGATAACCTCAGCCACCGGCGCAGCGCAAGCGGCAAGCCGACCCTTACGGAGGACCTTGCGCGCGCCGGTCTGAACATCACTCCCGCGGAGTACCTGCTGATCAGAATCGGTGCGGTCGCCCTGGGAGCGCTGATCGGAATTTTCCGCTTTGGCATCTCGATCGGGCCGATCGTCCTGGGCCTGATCGGGTTCATCATCCCGCCCCTGGTGATGACCTATCTGCAGAGGAGGCGGCAGACCATGTTCAACGAGCAGCTGACCGGCATGCTGCAGCTGCTCTCCAACTCGCTCAAGACCGGCTATGCGATCGACAGAGCGCTCGAGACGGTCGCGTCGAAGTCGCAGCCGCCCGTCTCAACCGAATTCGAGCGCGTAGCCACCGAGATCACTCTCGGTACCTCGGTCGAGGAAGCGCTCAGCGCGCTGCTTCTCCGGATCAACAGCCCCGACCTGGAGTTCATCGTGACGGCAATTCTTCTGCACACCCGAGTCGGCGGCAACCTGGCCGAGGTTCTCGACACGATTTCAGACACCCTGCGCGACCGGCTGCAAACGAAGCGGGACATGAGCGTGCTGACGGCCCAATCGCGTGCCTCGGCCACGATCATCACCGGGCTGCCGATTCTCCTCGCCCTCGGTCTCTACGTTTTCGTCCCAGGCTATTTCGCGCCCATGACGAGCACTTTCGTCGGCTACGTGCTGCTTGGCATCGCGGGGCTGCTGATCCTGATCGGCAACGTGCTGATCCAGCGCATGACGACCCTGGACGCCTGACATGTTCCTGATTGCCCTGTCCGCCGGCATCATCTGCGCGATCATCGTGATGGCGTACTTCGTCGCGATCGACCAGTACCGGACCACGCCGGCCCCCACGCACGGGAGCTTCGGGCAACCAGCTCCCCGGCCGACCGTGATGAGGCAGCTCGAGGCGTTGGCCCGGCCACTCACCTCGCGGGTGCCGACCGCGGCGACCATCCATGTCCGTCAGAAGCTGAGCCGGGCCGGAGATCCGGGCGGGCTGACACCAGCCGGATTCCACGCGGTGCGTTTCAGCCTCGCAGCGCTCATGGCGATCGTCGGACTGGGCATCGGCGTGCTGGTGTCGGCACCACTACCTCTGGTCCTCGTCGCTCCCGCCATCGGCATCGTCTTCGCGGTCGCCGGCTACTTTCTTCCTCTGCTCTGGCTCGAGCAGCGAATCTCGGCGCGCCGGAGCCAGATCCAGCGCTCTCTCGCAGAAGCCACGGACCTGCTCACGCTGGTGGTCGAGTCCGGCATGAGCCTCGACGAAGGAATGCTCAGCATCACCGAGCGATTCCACAACGCCCTGGGCGACGAGGTCGGGAAGGTCCTGCGCGAGATTCGCCTTGGAAGGCCGCGTATGGCCGCGCTCGAGCACATGGCGGAAACCACCGGCGTACCCGACCTTCATCACCTCGTCGAATCCATCGTGCAGTCGGACCAGATGGGTGTCCCCATCGCTCGGCTCCTCAGAGTGCAGGCCATGGAGATGCGCCGGCGGCAGCGGCAGACCGCGCAGGAGCGGGCGGCTCAGGCTTCGTCGCGAATGGTCTTTCCGATGGTCGGCTGCATCTTTCCCGTGCTCTGGATCGTCCTGCTCGGGCCGGCCATCATCCAGATCCTGAAGTCCCTTCACTAGACCTGTGAGCACGCGAGCGCCCCGCGGCGCACAGCCGTCGTTCAGCGATCTCGACAAGCCGCTCTATACGATCAGCGTCGCCGCGGAGATCCTGGAGACACACCCGCGCACCCTGATGCTCTACGAGGACGCGAACCTGATCGAGCCTCATCGCACAAGCACCAACCGCCGCCGCTACTCGCAGCGCGACATCAGCAAGGTGCAGGTCATCCAGAACCTGACCCGTGAGAAGGGAGTGACCCTGGCGGGAGTGCGACACATCTTGAGCCTGTTCGAGGTGATGAAAAAACATCGTGTGGAACCACCCCCAGATTTGAGAGAAATCTTCGACCGCTATTCCCAGATAATTTGAAATCTCCCCTCCCGCCGAGAGGGGAGGGTGGCCCTGCCCGCATAGCGCGTGGCCGGGTGGGGGGAGTTGGCACTTGCTACCCGGCCGCGACTCTCCGCCGCCGCTTCGCCGCCGGCGCCCACAGGCTCTCCAGGTCGTAGTACGACCGCTCGCCCGGCAGGAAGACGTGCGCGAGCACCGAGTCGAAGTCGAGCAGGATCCATGTCGCGTCCTGGTACCCATCGACCGCCATCGGCCTCAGCTGCTTGTCTTTGGCCGCATCGACCATGGCGTCGGCGATGGCGCGCACCTGGCGATCCGTCTCACCCTCGCAGATCACGAAGTAGTCGGCGATGGAGGTTTGCTCGCGAACGTCGATCACAACTGTGTCCCAGGCTTTCTTGTCGACCGCGGCGCTGCGCAGCAGCCGGGCCAGTTGCAGCGGGGTCAACCCCTTCTCTTTCCCACCCGCCAACTTATGGATTATCCCTATACAGGCGATGCTCTGCGATGTAGCGCTCGACGGCCGGCGGAAGCTGTCCGCTCACCGGCCGCCCCGCCTCGATGGCGCGCCGCAGGGCGCTGGCCGACACGTCCGGGGTCGCAACGTGGCACTTGACCACGCGCGCAGGATCAAGCCCGAGTCCAGCGAGCTCGGAAGCCTTCACCTGCCCGAGACCCGGCCGGTCGACGATCACCACCGAGGCAAGGCTGCTCACCCGATCGGGCTCGTGCCACGTGCGAAACAGGCGCGCGGCATCCCAACCAAGAATCAGGAACAGCTCATCGGCGGGATGCTCGCGATGAAGGTCGCCCAGAGTGTCGGCCGTGTAAGACGTTCCGCCGCGTGAGACTTCTACGTCAGACACCTCGAAGCCAGGCTCTCCCTGGATCGCAAGCGCGGTCATCGCCAACCGGTCTTCCGCCGGCGCAGCGGCCATCGCCCGATGAGGCGGTTGGGCGCTGGGGATGAACAAGACGCTATCCAGCTGCGCGCACTGCATCGCCGCGCGGGCCGCCGCGAGATGTCCGGCGTGAACCGGATCGAACGTCCCGCCCAGAATCCCCAGCCTCAAGGTCTCTTTACCGTGCCCACACCGACTGTTGTACCGCCTGCCCCGGCAGGCGTGGTCGGTAGGCCGGATTCACTCCGGCCGTCACCTTGCTCGCATTTCGGCCACCAATCTTAGCCAGGAGAATCCCTTCGAAAATCCCAACCGCGGGGAAGATGAGCAGGCC
>JBOHUQ010000096.1:0-36067 GCA_050734495.1 Candidatus Dormibacteraceae bacterium | reverse complement strand
CTTCAGGCTTGCGACGAGCGCCTGGACACCAAAGAGCTCCGGGTCGTGATCGACGCGCTCGAGGGTGTGTTCTCGGCAAACGCTCGGCGATCCCAACGGGCCGGCGAGCACCTGGGCGGTGGATGTGCTTGCCAAGCCCCAGGGACCGGAGGACGAGCGGACCGCCAGGCAGCGCCGGGCGGACGCCGTGTGGGAACTGGCGATGCAAGCGATGGAGCAGGGCACCTTGCCGCGGCGCCACTCGGTCAAGCCGCACATCAACCTGACCATGACGCTGGTAGGCCTCAAGGGCGAGCTTGGGGTGCCGCCGGCCGGATCGCGTGGCGATGCGGCGGGCCCGCGGGCCGGGGATGCGCTGGGCGGTTTAGTCCTGACGCGAAACCTAGGATCGAATCCTCGTACCGGTCGGGTCATAAAGCGGTTCTTTCGCGATTTGTCCTGGGACCCACGTACCGAAAATCTCGACCTCGACTGGCGTTCCAACCGCCACGGTCGAGGGCACGTAGGCGTAAGCGATCGATTTCCCAACTGTGTAGCCGTAGCCGCCACTCGTCACCCGTCCGGCCACCTCTCCCGCGATGCGTACCGGTTCTGAGCCCAGCGCGACCGAGCGCGAGTCGTCGAGCACCAGGCAGGCCAGCTTTGTTGGTGCGGGTGCCTCGCCCTTTTTCAGCAGCGCCGCGCGCCCGATGAAATCACCTTTGTCGAGCTTCACGCAGAAGCCCAGGCCGCTCTGGTACGGGTCTGACTCCGGGCTGATGTCGCTGCCCCATACGCGGTAGCCCTTTTCCAGGCGCAGCGAGTCGACCGCCTTGTAGCCGCCGGCAACGAGCCCATGGGCGTGGCCCGCCTCCCAGATCGTGTCCCACAGGTGTAGTCCGAACTCGGACGGGCAGTACAGCTCCCAACCCAGCTCGCCCACATACGTCACGCGCAGCGCCAGGCACGGCACCGCGCCGACCGCCAGCTGCTGCGCGGTCATGAACGGGAAGGCTTCATTGCCGATGTTGGTCGTGGTCAGGGGCTGGAGGATGTCGCGGGCGGCCGGTCCCCACAGGCCGATGCACGCGTAAGCGGAGGTGACGTCCTCGATGAACACCGAACCGTCCTCGGGGGCGTGGTCCCTGATCCAGAAGAGGTCGTGCTGCCCGAACGCCGTGCCGGTGATGACGCGGAATCTATCCTCGGCGAGGCGAGTCACGGTGAAGTCGCATTCGATGCCGCCGCCCTCGTTCAGCATCTGCGTATAAGTGAGCGCGCCGACGGCGCGCGCGACGCGGTTGTCGGCGAGGCTCTCCAGGAACGAAGCAGCGCCCCGACCGCGGATCTCGATCTTGGCGAAGGAGGTGAAGTCGAAAGCGGCGGCCGACTCACGACAGGCGGTGTGCTCGGCGCCGATTGCTGGCGACCACAGGCGCCCGGCCCATCCGCGTGGCCGCAGCGACTCGTCGCCGCGCGTTCCGTTCGGGTCGAACCAGTTGGCGCGCTCCCATCCCGACTTTTCGCCAAAGGCCGCGCCGAGATCCAAGAGGCGCCAGTAGCTGGGCGAGAGGCGGAGCGGGCGCCCCGCTTTGCGCTCGTGGCCGGGATATTTGACGTCGTAGTAGGTCGAGTAGACCTCGCGGGTGCGGGCCAGGGTGTAGTCGCGGCTGATGTAGTGGCGGCCGAAGCGTCTGGAGTCCATCTCCCACGCGTCGAGACCTGGCCGGCCATCGACGATCCACTCGGCGACCAGCCTTCCCATGCCTCCCGCGCCGGCCAGCCCGTGCGCGCAGAAGCCGGCCGCGACCCAGAAGCCGCGCACCTCGGACGGGCCAAGGATGAACTCGTTGTCAGGGGTGAACGCCTCCGGGCCGTTGACAAGGCGCACAACCTGTGCGTCCTTGATGGAAGGGGTCCGCTCGATCGCGTTTGTCATCAGCGGCTCGAAGCGATCCCAGTCCGGCTCGAGGAGCTTGCCGTTGAAGTCGGGCGGGATTCCGTCGAGGCTCCAGGGCGCGGGGTCGCGCTCGTAGCCGCCCATGATCAGCCCGCCCGACTCTGGCCTGTAATAGACGAGAAGCGACGGGTCGCGCATGGTCGGCATGTCGAGCGGCAGGCCGGCCGGCTTGGTGATCAGGTACTCGTGCGCCATCGGGATCAATGGGACGTTCACGCCGGCCAAGCGGCCGATCTCGGGAGCGAACATGCCACCGGCGTTGACCACGAGCTCGGTTTCGATGGCGCCCTGGTCGGTGATGACTCGGCGCACGCGACCGTCGCGGACCTCGATGCCGGTGACGCGGGTGTCCTCGCAGACCTCCGCGCCGCGTCGCCGCGCGCCGTCGACGAGCGCGAAGGTGAGCTGGCTCGGGTCGATGTAGCCGTCAGTGGGCAGAAACGCCGCGCCGAGGACGCCGTCCGTCGACATCGGCGGGAACATGCGCTGCGCTTCCTGCGCCGAGACCAGCTCGAGAGGGAGGCCAAACGTTTTCGCCCAGCCGGCCTGGCGGGACAGCTCTTCCATGCGCTCCTGGCTCGAGGCGAGGCGCAGCGAGCCGACCTCGTGCCATCCCGTCTCGAGACCGACCTCGTCGCCGAGGGTGCGGTACAGCTCGACCGAGTTCATCATCATCCGGGTCAGGCTCAGGGAGCCGCGGAGCTGCCCCACGAGCCCCGCGGAGTGGAAAGTTGAGCCGCTGGTGACACGGGCGCGTTCGACAAGGACCGTGTCGGACCAGCCCAGGCGGGTGAGCCAGTAAAGGATGGCCGCGCCGCCGACGCCTCCGCCGATCACGACTGCGCGTGAAGTTGTTCTCATAGTCAGGACCAACAGTAAGGGGCCGGGTCTCCCCGACCCCTTATAGAGCTAGCTCGCTGCCGGCAGGACCGCCTTCGTCTCCGGTGCATTTCGCTGGGCGATCACGTAGTAGATCACTCCGACGAGGAGGATCACCCCGAGCGTCAATTCGTAGAGGGGGACGTTGGCAAGCGGACCGGTGTAGGTGACGTTCGAGCCGACGCTCAGCAGGAAGCTCAGCGGCGGGTTCTGGGCGCCGACTGCGACGTTGCGCGGCCACAGGAAGTTGATCTCCATCGCGACACCCCACACCAGACCGAGGATGTTGACGATGGTGCCCCACTGGCCGAGCTTGAACGGTGCCGACTCCTTTGGCCAGCCGCGGAATCGGGCGAACAGGATGGCGATGTTGCCGAGGATGTACGAGAGGTAGATCATCCCCGTGGCGCCGATCGCGATGAGGCCGGCGCCGGCGTAGTAGATGAGTGGGAGGGCGGCCAGGATCCCGATCACGATGCAGGTGCCGATCGGGGTGTGCAGCGACGGGCTGACCCTGTTGAAGTAGGAGCCCCCGGGCAGCTTGCCGTCGCGCGCCATGCCGAATGCCAGCCGGATGGTCGACGTCTGGATGGCGAGACAGCACACATAGATGGCGGCGAACACGACGAGCAGGTAGAGATTGGCGGCCCATCCCGGGAAGTTCGACTGGATGATCACGATCAACGGGAACGGATCCTTGCCAGCGTTGATGTCAGCGATGAACTTGCTCATGTCTCCGGGGATCGCGATGATCACGGCGACGAGGAAGATCGCTCCGATGATCGCTGCACCGATGATGGCCGCGAGCACGGCGCGTGGGGCTTCCCGACGTGGATTCTTGGTTTCCTCGGCCAGCGTGCTGGCCGTATCGAACCCATAGATGACGAACAGGGACATGAACATGGCGGCCAGGAAGACCCCCGCCTGGTTTTGGAAGCCAGATCCCAGGAGGCTGAAGTCGGTGAAGCTGGAGGGCGACTGGTTGTGATAGAAGATCAGCAGTACCAACGCGAAGACGACCATGCCCAGGATCTCGAACACCACGCCGGTGTTGTTGACGAACGCCACGATCCGGACGCCAAAAATACTGAGCAGGGTCGTGCTCAGGAGAACGAGCGCCGCGACATTGCGCTCGGTGTTGAAGTCGGTCCCGATGGTGGTGCCCAGCGCGTTGTTGAGGAGAGGTATGAGGACAAGCGGCACGGTGGCCACGACGGCCGCCACCGTGAGGATGCCCGCGAACAAATAAATCCAGCCGGTGAACCACGCATAAGTGCGATTTGACAGGTATTTGGTCCACTGATAGACCGAGCCCGCGACCGGAAAGTGAGAGCTCACCTCGGCGAAGTTGAGGCCGATGATCAGCTGTCCGATGACGACGATGGGCCAGCTCCAGAAAAACGCCGGGCCGGCCAGGCTGATACCGAGGATGAACAGAGTGAAGATTCCCGTCGACGGGGAGATGTAGGAGAAGGCGACAGCGAAGCTGGAGTAGACTCCCAGCACCCGCCTCAGCTCCTGTTGATAGCCGAACCTCGCGAGGTCTTGAACGTCGGCATGGTGCCTCTGGTCCTCCAAGTGGTACCCCTCCCTCGGCTTGCGCCGCCCCGAAACGTTTGTTACAGAACTTGGGGCGAACCTATCACTTGATCGCGTTTGCGTCAACGTCGGCGCCGGCTTCGTGCTTCCTCGCCCCCTCCCCGAGTCAGTCCGTCAGATGGGACGGGAGCTGTCTATCGCGAAATGCTGCGTTCACGCGCCTCTCCCCTGCTGGGAGACGGTGAAACGTAGGCCCGATCCCAGCCACGCTCCTGTCAGACCCAGGAGCAGGCCGACCGCGCACGTGAGGATGATTGGGATTGCTCCCTGGTGGCCGAAGCCCATGATGGCGGCCAGGCTCGCCGCCGCCGGGCCGGCGCCGTACTGGATCTGCACCGCGGCGAGCGGAAGCGCCCATGCGAGGAGGCCGACGATGGCTCCTGCGGCCACGGCAAAGCGGGCTCGGGGCTGTACGAACCCGATCGCGAGACCGACGGTGAAGGGCGCCCACCACGCGCCGGCCAGCACGCCAGCGATGGAGACGACGGCGGCCAGGATCACACCCGCCAGCGCCCTCACGGCTCGAGGCTCCAGGTCTTGGCGCCGGCGGCCTTCGACGCCGCGTCGGTCGTGAGCATCGCCGCGTATTTGCCGTTGAACCAGGCGTCGACGCGGTCGGAGTACCAGGCCGAGGCCGGGTTCTCGCTCTGCCCCCCCGGGTAGATCGCCTGGAACGTGCCGGCGCCCCAGTCGACGACCATCCGCCAGCTCGGACCGTGGCTGGACGGGAAATCAGGCGCGGCGAGCGGAGTGTTGGCGTCGCCGCCGTCGGGCCGCGGGCCGTAGTTGAGACCGCTCACCTGAGCGAGGTTCTCGATGACGCGCTGGTGGACCTTGCCCCATGTCCAGGTGATGGGGTCGGCACCGAACTGCTTGCTCAGCTTGGAGTTCGCGGAATGGAAGGCGATGCGCATGACGTCGCTGGCGTTGTGCGACGTGCTGCCCTGGTTGAAGGCCTGGTTGAACTGGTCGCTCAGCGTCCAGGTTTCGAGGTCCTGGCCGAGGGCATCGTTCAACTCTGTGCGGGCGACCGTGACGTTGTGCGATTTCCATACCGGGTCGAAGGTCGCCGCGAGGTAGGACTGCCAGAAGTTCCACCAGATCGTGGCCGCGGGTGAGTTGATATCCATCCTGTAGTTCCAGGTGGAGAGGAGGTCGCGCGCCTTTTGCTCGTTCGCGCTCAGCTGAGCGCCCGAGAGCGCGCCGACCAGGACCGGCACGATCTCGGACGCCAGGTAGTCGCGCGTGTCGGTCTGGAGCGCCATCATGTCGGCCGCGCTGAGCTTGCCGCCCTGGCTGAGCACGCGATGGATCTCGTTGGCGCGATAGCCCGGGTCGAAGAAGTTCGACATCGTACCGATGTAGTAGGGGTAGTCCGCGGTGACCTGACGCTGGTTGGCGGACCAGATGATGCCGTCGGGCGGGTTGTACACCTGCGGGATCTGGTCGAACGGGATCGTGCCCACGACATCGTCCTCGCCGGTTCCCGGCATCGGCAGCCACGGCCGGCCCGCGGCGACCTGCGGGTAGTAGCCCGCCGAGATCAACCCGATGTTGCCCTGGTCGTCCGCGTAGACGAAGTTGTGGGTCGGCGAGTACCAGCCGCGCAGCGCGTCGCGAAACTGCTGGTAGTTGCCCGCCTGGTCGATCCCCAGCAGCACGTCGAGGTCCTGCGACGGGAGGTTGCCCGCCCACCACACCGACGTGGTCTGGCCGCGCTCGGTGATGACGGGTCCGTGCACGCTGATCTTCACGGTGAGATGGTCGGTAGAGCCGCCGAGCACCGGGATGTCGTAGCTCACCGTCGAGTAGCTCTTCCACGCACCCTTCCACAGGTACTGGCCGGGGTGAGCCGAGTCCTCGTGCTCGAGGTAGAAGAAGGTCTGCTGGTCCTGCGCGTCGGTCAGGCTCCACGAGATGTGCTGGTTGTGCCCGATGAGGACGGCGGGCGTGCCCGGGATGCTGACGCCGCTCACGTGGTAGCTCGGCGAATCCCAGCTGAGCTGGTACCAGATCGCGGGAAGGGTCAGGTGAAGGTGAGGATCGCCGGCCATGAGGGCTCCGCCGCTGGTGCTGTGTGACCCGGCGACCGCCCAGTTGTTGCTGTCGCCTCCGATGGCGACAAGACCTGCCGGCAACGAGGCGAGGCGCTGGTATGCGTCGGCGGCGGCGACCGCCTCCGAGTCGGTGACCTGGGACACGGTCGCGATCGGGGCCGGTGCGGTCGCGGGCGGGTAGGGGCCGGGGTCGTACGGCGACTGCGGATTCGGCGGAATGGTGGTGAACCACTGCGACGTGAGGTCGGCACCCAGGGATTTCTCCAGCAGGGCCATCACCAGAGGCGTGTCCGTGAAGTTGAGGGTCTGGGTCATGTCGCCTTTGACGATCAGCGAGTCGACGGGCGTCCACGGTTTGGGCTGGTAGCCGAGCAGCGTGAACATCGCCGGCAGCTGGTGATTGGTCTCGGCCTCGGTGATCCGGTCGTTGACGCCTTGCGCGTATGCGATTCCGGCACCGCGCGATCGCTGGGATGCGGAATTCCACTCCGCTTGTGCCGTGCGCAGCAACCCCAGCTGGAGCTCGAAGCGGTCGCTGTCGAGCGCGGCCTTGCCGACGACCTCCGAAAGGCGGCCTTCGCCCTGCCGGCGCAGGAGGTCCATCTGGAACAGCCGGAACCGCCCGTGCAGGTAGCCCGTCGCCAGGAAGAGGTCGTGGTCGGTCTGCGCCACGATGTGGGTGGTGCCGTCCGCTTCCAGCGTCACCTGGACCCGCTGCTCGAGTCCCGCGAGGCGCAGCGTCTGGCTCTGGCTGCTGCCGGCGGCATCCGCGGCCATCGTCCAGGCCCCGGTCACGGGGTTGAAGGCGGGACCGAGCGCGGGGAGCGGCCCGGCGCCGGCAAAGGCGACATAGAGCACTGCCGCGCTGACCACGAGGGCGGCGATCACGTTGATCACGCTGCCAGCTCGGCTCGGGCCGCTCGATCCGCGGTCCGCGGCTACTCGAGGTCGCCGCACAGACGTTTGCTTCTTGGCCGGAGCTCCGATCGAGGGGTCGAACGTCACTGTGGAAAGTTTGAGCTACGTGGCCGTCTAGGGGGCTCCAATCGGCCATCGGGGGGCTACTCTTTGCAGCCGGACCTGGGACGGGGAGGAATTTCGACCGGGCCGGAAGGAAATAGTCGGTGCAGCCAGGCATCGTTGGCTTGAGGGGAGCAATCACCGCCGCATGGGAGGCCGACCTGCGCGCAGTGCGCCAGGACACGTACGACATGGCCGCGGGCAAAGAGGCGCTGGCATTCATCCAGCGCTGCTACTCGCTCGTCTCGGGCCTTCGCACGCCGATCCAGAAGGCATGGGGTCCGGGTGGACACGTGCACGTGGCGGACAGCGCCAACGCGACCGGCCCGGGACCGCGCGTTTCGCAGACGCGCATCAAGCTCCGCAACCACGGCGAGCTGGTGGTCGTCGAGGCGTTCGGCTATGCCGACGGGACGGCCAGGCACAACCCCTCGCTCGGCCTGGATCGCGAGATCAGGGTGGTCGGCACAGGTTCGTTGGCCTTCGTGCAACAGCTTTACCGCACGACGGTGGACTTCCTGCAGGTCGCGCTGAACCTCGACCTGGCGCTGGGCGGGTCCTCATGGCTGTACGAGCAGGCGGTGGCGAATCACTTCATGGAGACTGGGACGTGGCCTGCCGTGGCAGACGTGTACCAGAAGGTCACGCGGGAGTTCGCGGTCGAGGACAGCTTTGAGCGCGTGGCCGCCATGTTCGGACCCGGGCCGGAGAGCAACGGACACAACGGGTCCGCCGACCCGGGAGCCGCGGTCGCGCTTTCGGTGGAACAGCTGCATCGCTGTCGCGACACGCAGGGCGACCTCGAGAATTTCGTGCAGGCGGTGCGCCTTGCGGTGGCGGCGGACCAGGAGAACCGGCGGCTCGCCAGCGACGAGGTGGCGCGCGAGCTGACCCTCGAGGGGCTCTCTGTCATGAAGCTGGGCCGATTGCTGGCGGCGGCGCCGGAGGTGTGTCGCGAAGGCGAGTTCGAATCTGACTTTGCGGTTTGGAGCGTTTTGCCGTCCTACAACGTGCACTTCTTCCGGCGCGCCAACACGATCGACGAGTACGTGGTGGTGGCGATTCGGATTGGCGCGAAGTCTGACTCGGATTCTGCGCGCGGGTCGCGCCCTCCAACCCCGATCGGGGTGGAAACGGCGAGCACCCTTCCTGACGGGATCGTCACGTTCTTGATGACGGACGTCGTGGAGTCGACTGCGCTGTGGATCCAGGGGCGCGCGCAGATGTATTCGGTGATGCGGCGGCACGACCAGCTGCTGACCGCCGCGATCGAATCGAATGGCGGGATTGTGCTCAAAGAGCGCGGCGAGGGCGATAGCTTTTTCGCGGTGTTCCTGCGCGCGACGGACGCGGTGGTCGCCGCGCTGGACGCCCAGCGTGCGCTGCTCGCGGAGCCATGGGGTGATCAGATCCGGATCAGCGTGCGGATGGCCGTGTTGACTGGCGAGGCGGACGCGCAGGACCGGGACTATCGATCGCCCGCAGTCAATCGCTGCGCCAAGCTGCGACGGCGCGCGGTGGGCAACCAGGTGCTCGTTTCGGAGAGCACGCATTCGATCGTGGCGGACATCTTGCGCGACGATGTGCGGCTGGTCGGTATCGGCAAGCGCCGGCTCGAGGGGCATGAGCGCCCCGAGGAGATTTACGTTCTTTCGCACCCCGACGTGGGGCTGGAAACGATGGTCGCCGAAGACGAAGTGGTCGCTTAGGGAAGCGATTGGGGTCGAGTGGAGTTGAATTTGATTCGATGGGCAGCGTGAAGACCTCGACGGCCGCGCCTTCGCGATTGGGCGTCGACCGGTTCTCCGTGATCCTCGTGGCGGTCGCCGCCACGATGTGGGCGTCGGACGCTTACTTCCGCAACCAGCTGGTGCAGCACCTGAGCTCGCCGGAGATCGTGGTTGCCGAAGACGGACTGGTGATGCTGTTCCTGCTCCCGGTGCTGTACCGCAACCGTTTTGAGCTGTCGTTCCTGGGCGCGCGGGGATGGCTGGCGGTGTTGATCATCGCGGCCGGCGCTCAGGCACTGGCGACCATCCTGTTCACCGCATCGTTCTCGATCGCCGCTCAGCACCAGCTGTTCGCGGAGACATTCGTGCTTCAGCAGACGCAGCCGCTGATCGCGATCGTGCTCGCGTGGATCGTGCTTGGGGAGCGAAGGCGGCCATGGTTCTGGCCTTTGGCGTTGGTGGCTCTCGCAGGCGTGTACATGGTGTTGTTCGCTTCTGACCCGCTGTCGCCTGTGTCGGCGCTGCGGAACGGGAGGCTCGAGGTGGGGCTTTTGGCGTTAGGCGCGGCGGCCCTGTGGGGTTCCGGGACGGTGCTTGGTCGCTTTGCATTGGGCTCGATTTCTTTCTGGAGCATGACCGCACTGCGGTTCACGCTGGCGTTCCCGGTGCTCGTCGCGGTGGTGCTGGTGCAGGACGGGGTGGGCGGGTTCGGCCATTACCGCGTGAGCGACTTTTTGCCAAACTTGCTCGCGATCGCCATCGTGCCCGGGCTGCTGGCGCTGCTTCTTTACTACCGGGCGCTCTCCAAGACGCCGGCTTCGCTGGCGACGATTGCGGAGATGGCTTATCCGGTGGCGGCCACGCTGATCGCATCGGCGCCACCGCCGTGGGGTTTCAACCAGCCGCTGTATGGGTTGCAGATCGTGGGGACGGTGCTGCTGATGGGCGTGATCGTGGGGTTGAACTGGTCCAAGGAGAAGGCGCCGGTGGTGGTGGTGGGGGGGGCGCTCAAGCCGGCGGAGGGGTAGTTTCTTCGCTGCGTCTCCGAGCTCGGACGGGGCGATTTTCGGTTGGGCATACCAGCGGCACGACGTCAACTCGGTCCCCGTACGCGATCGACACCGCGCAGTTGCTGGTGCCGAAGTCGATGCCGTAGCCGAGTGGACGAGCGCCCGCGGTCATATCCGGACTATAAATGTCGTCCTATTGGGCTGACTCGATTTGAATTGGGGTGGATGCATGGCTGAGTACGGAACATCGGGGGAAACCAATGCTTCGCCGGAAAGGGTCTGGAAGATCTGGTCGGACATGTCCACCTGGGGCGACTGGAACCCGAATGTGTCGACGATGGAGTGGACTGGCGGCTTTGTTCAGGGCAGCCAGGGGATCATGAACACTCGCGGCGGTCAGCACCACAAGATGACGCTGGCGGAAGTTCAACCGGGACGGTTCTTTGCTCTCGAGACTTCGGTGGTTCCGTTGACGCGGTTCCGGTTCAATTGCCGGGTTGAGCCTGGCGCGGCAGGCGGCAAGACCAGGATCAGCCAGATGGTCGAGGTGAAGGGCCCGATCGGGCCTTTGGTGCAGGGCATGATGGGGCCGCAGGTTTCGAAAGAGTTCGGGACCTTGCTCGCGAACCTTGCCAAGAAGGCCGAAGCGGGCTAGTTCTCCGGCGTCAACCGCCCCAGCGCTGCACTGACTGCTTCGGCTTCACCGGGCTCGAGGAGCGCGCCGAGATTGCGATCCAGGCTGCGTAGGAAGACGGCGTGCGCGTTTTCATACGCGATTCTGCCCTTATCGGTGAGGTGGGCGTAGACCCCGCGTCGGTCGGTCGGGCAGGAGTGGCGATCGATTAGGCCGGCCCTGATCATCTGGTTCAGGCGACGTGAGGCGCCGCTGTCGGTGATGCCCTCGATGCGAGCAAGATCCTGGAAGCGGAGCATGGCGTTGGGTGCGTGGCGCAGGTGGGCGAGGACCTCGTACCAGCCGAGGCTGATCCCAGCCTTGGGGATCATGTCCTTTTCGATCGTGGCCGTCATCGAAGTGTGGGTGCGGGCGATGCCTTCCCACAGTTGGACGGCTTTGGCGCCGCTGAGCTTTGCCACGGGGGTAATCGTATTCATTGGTCAGCACACATAGAAGGACGAGGGTCCAGGGGCCGAGAGGTCCGAGGGGGGACCATTTCAGTCCGCCCTCGAAGGTCGTCAGCGAGCCTTCGATAGCTCTCCGACTTTGACCACGATCTCGGCGTCGATTTCGAGCTTGATGGTGTTGCTCGCGAACGGGACGGTGCCGGCGAGTCCATCGAAGTTGAGGCCCCAATCCTTGCGGTTGAGCTGCCCGCGGGCGCTGATTCCGATGCGCTCCTTGCCGCCGAAGGGGTCTGGGAGCCGGCCCTCGATGGTCCCTTCAAGGGTCAGGGGCTTGGTGACATCCTTGACGGTCAGGTCTCCGTTGACGCGGAAGCTCTCCTCGTCGACCGGCTCGATGCTCGTGATCTTGTAGGACATGTAGGGGTACTTCTCGACGTCGAAGAAGTCAGCGCTGCGTAGGTGGCCGTCACGCTGGGCGCTTTGTGATTCGAGGCTGTTGACCTCGACTTTCACCTCGCCCCGCGCGTGGGCGTAGTTGTCGCCCGGGCTCTCGAAGCCACCCTCAAACTTGTTGAACTGCCCATGCACCGTGGTCACCGCTAGATGCTTGGCCGTGAACCCGAGGCGCGTATGCGCTTGATCGATCTCGTATTTGACCATGTCGTCCTCCTAAAGGAATTTCCCTAGTAGGAGATACTTGCATGCGCAAGCAACTATTCCATTGAGGGGTTGGTGCCGGGCTCGTGGGGTTCCGCGATTCAAGTGGGGCAATCGGCTGGCCTACTTAACGGGCAGGATTGACACCGCCGATACGCTGGATTCGGTTGGCCGGCGGGGGAGGACGGCCTGGTGGAGAAGGGAGGGCCCTCGGCGGGGTGCGCCTAGTTGCAGTGCGGGCTGGCTCGGGTCCGCTTGACAAACGCATGCCGGGACTTCCGCCAGCTCACCACAATCCCGAGAAGCATGACGGCGAGGAACATGGCCAGGGCAGCCGCGAACATGATTGGCCCGAGTTTGCCCGACGCAAGCGCCGGCCTGAGGGGAGCCCAGTCGACGGTAGCCGCCGCGTTGAGCCAGGCGATGAGTCCGGCGCCGAACGCGATCAGCGCGAGCGTCCAGCGCTTCTCCGACTGGGACATTTGGGTCAGGTCGATTCGGCGCTGTCGCGGCGCCACAGGGGTCCTCGCGATCCACATGAGCAGGGCAAACCAGGCCGCCAGCATCACGAGGCCAATCGCCAGCGCCACCTTCGGATAGGCGGTTTGGTCGATCGGCGAGAGGTCAGAGGATCCCGCCCATACGGCCATCGGGAGGGCCCAGATCACACTGGTGATGGCGGCGGCGCCCGTCCTGCCGTAGCGATCAACGAGTCTGGTCATTTCGGGTACTTCTCCTCGACCTCCTGCTCGAACGTGATCTTGCCATCCCGGTGATCCAGGGACAGCAGGCATCCAGACGAGTGAAAGACGCCGGAACTGCCGACCTCGTAGACTGGTGACCTCGGCCGGCTATGCCGGCCCGCTCCGCTCGGGTCCTCTCTCGCCGTCACGGTAACGGTGTCCTGATCGTCGCGATTCAAATACGAACCCAGAGAGGGATCAGGAGAATACGTTGCCAGTAATCGCAGAAGCGGGCGTGAGCCCGCGCACTTTCGGCTCTTTCGCAGAAGCGGGCGTGAGCCCGCGCCTGCTCGCAGCTCTGTCCAAACAGGGTATTTCCGAGCCCGTCCAGGTACAGGCGGAGTCCATTCCGGCCCTGCTCGCGGGTCGGGACGTTGTCATGGAAGCGCAGACCGGGTCGGGCAAGACGCTCGCCTATCTCATCCCTCTGGTCGAGAAGCTTCCGCGTGGCGGGGCTGGGCCCCGGGCGCTGATCGTCACCCCGACCCGCGAGCTGGCGCTCCAGGTCGAGAAGGTGCTGCGCACCCTCGCTCCCGACCTTCGCACCACCGTGCTGTACGGCGGCGTCGGCTATGCAACTCAGCGTCTCGCTTTGAAGCACGGCGTGGATGTGGTGGTCGGAACGCCCGGACGAATCATCGACCTGCTGGGCCAAGGAAAACTATCTCTGTCGCGCATCGAATACCTCGTGCTCGATGAGGCGGACGAGATGCTTGACGCCGGCTTCGCTCCGTCGGTCGAAAAGATCCTTGGGCTCACATACGAACCGCAAACGGTGCTCGCCTCCGCGACGATGCCCGGCTGGGTGGCCACGATGGTGGCCAAGCACACGCATGAGCCAGTGCAGGTTCGCCTCGAATCAGACCACGCAGATCGTTTGGAGCACGGGTTGCTTCGGGTCGATCGCGAAAACAAGCTGCAGACCCTGAGCCGGCTGCTGCGGCGACACAAGGGGAGCGCGATCATCTTCGGCCGCACCAAGCACGGCGTGAAGAAGCTGAACCACAGCCTCCGGCAGATGGGCCACAACTCGGTTGAGCTGCAGGGCGACCTGTCGCAGTTGACCCGCGATCGGGCAATGAGCTCGTTTCGCGAAGGTCGCAGTCAGATCCTGGTGGCCACGAACGTGGCAGCCCGAGGGATCGACGTCGTGAATGTCGGTCTGGTCGTTAACTTCGAGCTTCCAGATTCAGCGCATTGGCTCACGCATCGCGTGGGGCGCACCGCGCGCATGGGCGAGCTGGGCCGCGCGCTCACGTTCGTCACTCCTGAGGACGAGCCGGCTTGGGTGAAGCTCAGCCGCCAGGGTGCGCCTGACATCCGCGAGATCGACACCAAGCAACTGCTGGACGAAGGTAGCTGGATCTACCGCGAGGGCCGCCCGATGCGGTCGGGTCCCGCGACAGCTGCTCCGCGGTTCAACCGGAGTCGCGGCCGCGCGAACAGCAAATGGCGACCACGGCGGTCGGCCTAGGTGAAGTTCACCTAGGCGGTCTTCGGGTCGCCGATCTGCTCGCCGAAGAATTTCATGACGCGCCTCCATGAGTCTTCGGCCGCAGCCTGGTTGTAACTGGAGCTCTTCTCGTTGAAAAACGAGTGGCGCGCGCCGGGGTAGGTCTTGACGTCGTGCGTGATGTGGTCGTGGTCGAGCGCCTTGGCCAATGCGCGTCCCGCGTTGGCGGTGAAGTCTTTCTCTGGATAGGAGCCGACCACAGGACATAAGCGGCTGACCACGTCGAGAGGACGCGGGTTGGCGCCGTAGAAAGGTGCGATCGCCCTCAAGCGCGAGTCGGTGCATGCCCACGCGATCGCGAAACCGCCACCCATGCAGAACCCGATCGCGCCGAGGCGTTTGGCATCCACCGTTTGATCTTTCGCGAGGTAGGTGAGGGCGGCCTTCAGGTCGTCGATCCCGTATCGATTGACCGAGCCGAGGAGCATCCCGCCCATATACCGGGCCATGCAGACCGCGCGATTCCGGTCGGAGAAGAGATCGACCGCCAGCGCGGCGTATCCCTCCTCGGCGAACCGGCGGGTGATGTCTTTGATGTTGTCGTTGAGTCCATAGGCCTCGTGGATCACGACTACGCCAGGATGCGGACCCGGTCTATCCGGCGTGGCGAGGTAGCCGCCACCTTTCAGCTCGGTGCGACCGACCTCACGTGTTTCCATCGGCACGACCGAGATCGTAGAGGAGGGTCGAAGGTGGGCGGTATCATCAACACTCGACTGAGCGTTCCGTGGGGCCGTGGCGCAGTTGGGAGCGCGTCTGACTGGCAGTCAGAAGGTCAGGGGTTCGAATCCCCTCGGCTCCACACCCTCGGCTCCACACCCTCGGCTCCACACCCCTCGGCTCCACACGGTCGGCTCCCACCACCTTGGGTCCGCCAAGTCTTCGCCCTCTGTTTACAGGTCCCGGAGGCCATACCTCAGGATGGCGACATTGGTGAGCGGCACCGGTACACCTTGGCCATGGGGTTTCAGCGGTGTTTCGCGCTGCGCAGTGAGGTCTTGCCATGCGCCAAACCTTGTCCCGCGGCCCGCACATCAGTCGCGGTGATCAAGTGAGCGCGCTTGGAGGCTCGCTCGTCCGGCAGCGGATATTGATCGTCGACGATGCCCAGGACAATGTCGATATGCTGGAAGCGTTCCTCGCCGACGATGCAAGCTCGATCAAGAGCCTGACCGATTCCAACCAGGTAGAACACGTTTTCGCCGAATTCGAACCCGACATCGTTCTCTTGGACCTGCATATGCCGCCGCCGGACGGTCTCGAAATCCTCCGGAACCTGCGCAGCGCTCGTGAGAGCCTCGGCTTTCTGCCGGTGATCGTGCTCACCGGCGACACAGGCAGGACAGCTCGAAACAGCGCTTTTCTTCTCGGCGCCGATGACTTTCTGACCAAGCCTCTCGATCGCCAGGAAGTGGTGCTGCGGGTGCGCAATCTTCTGCGCACACGCCGTCTCTACGTCGAGCTCGCTGAAGCGAACCGAGCCCTGGAACAGAAACTCCATTGAGTCTGCGAGCGCAAAGTAGCCGGGCCACCGATTGCCGACCAGAAGTTCGCGGACTCGTCGGAGCAGACGAAGCGCTTTCACCAGATGAAGGAGCTGCTTGCCGCTGACCCGGAACGGCACGACGGCGAGGTCGTCCATCAGGACACGAAGGTCGCCGCCACCCACTAGCGATCTCGGATAACGACGCCGCAGGTGGTCGATCGCGACGACAGCGATCGGCTGCCTCGGGAGTGCGCCAGGTGCCAGACTTGAGGATGTGTTTGCGAGTTCCGACTATCCTCCAGACCTCGAAGCCGCCGAAAGATTCGTCGCCGAGATGCGCCACGGCACGCTGATTGCATCCGCCCCCGACGGCTACCCGCAGGTCAGCATCCTGCCGTTTGTCAAAACCGGCGACCTCATCGAGCTGCATTGCGTCCAGGCCGACCCGACCTTCGAGGCGGTCCGCGCCCATCCCCGCGTCACGTTCTTCGTTTCGGACTTTCTTGCCTGGTCGCCCCACAACTGGGTCGATGAACAGGACGCCGGCCGCGCCACACTCCATTTCCGAGCCGTAGCGTTCGAGTGCAACGTCGAACGGACGTCGACTGATCCGGACGACGTTGCCGGAGCCCTCAGCAGGCTGCTCGCCGCGTACGAGCCGGGCGCTGCTTACGAGCCGGTCAAAATGGGCGACTTCTACGGCTCGCGCCTTCGTCGCCTCGCCACCATTCGGCTGCGCGTGGTCCGGACCCACAGCAAGTTCAAGACCGGACCGGCCGGCACCGCGGAGACCAAGCGTCGCGTAGCCGCCAGCCTTCGCAAGCGGGCCTCGCCCGGCGACCTCCGCGCCGCGGACGTCATCGAGGCATCGCTCCGGTAGCGCAGGCGCTCGCTTGGTCTCGTTCATTTGTACGGTGACAGCCGAGCCACGCCGATACAGACTTGGGGTACCGGCTCCGGGCACAACCCGCAGCCGGCGGATTCAAGGGAGGAAAAGGTGTACGCCGACAGTCACCTGGTGGTCACACGCACGAAGGAGCCCGCCGGGCTCTGCTTCGCCGGTGAGATCGACTCCTCAAACGCCCGGGCCGTGGCCGAGTTCCTGAGCAGCGGCCTTGACGGCGCCGACGACATCCACCTCGACATGAGCGGGTTGAGCTTCTGCGACGTCAGCGGGATCAGGTCGCTCATCGAAGCGGCCGAGTCGCGAAAGCAGGGCCGCCTGATGCTTTACGGACTGCCCAACCTTCTGCAGAGGGTGATGGCCGCCACCGGTTGGTCGAATCTCCCGCACCTGGTGGTTGTGTCATGAGCACGACCAACCTCCACGAGGCGGAACAGTTCCGTCACGAAGCTCTCATGTACGGAAGCGTCGACCAGTTCCTCGGTGGCACCGTGCCGTTCATCCGCGATGGAGTAACGGCCGGCGAACCGGTGCTCGTCGTCGAGCCGGCCGCAAAGGTCGACATGCTGCGGAAGGCGCTCGGCCGTGACGCAGACGCGGTGATGTTCGCCGACATGTCAGCCGTTGGGGCGAACCCGGCTCGCATCATTCCGGCGTGGCAGGAGTTCGTCACCCGTCATGAAGGCGCAACACGCCTGCGCGGGATCGGCGAGCCCATCTGGAACGAGCGCACGCCCGACGAGCTCATCGAGTGCCAGCGCCACGAATCGCTCCTCAACGTGGCATTCGGAGGCGGCCGGCCCTTGTGGTTGCTTTGCCCCTACGACACGGAAAGGCTGGATGCGTCAGTCATCGACGAAGCGCGCCGCAGCCATGAGTTCGTCACCGATGGCACCCAGACCCAGCGCAGCGATGCGTTTCGCGGCCGGGAAGCGTCGGGCGCTCCGTTTGACGTCCCGTTGCCGCAGTGCGGCACCGCGGTCAGCCGCATTCACTTCGGCCCGAACGACCTCGCATCGGTTCGCAACCTGGTCGCACAACACGCCGAGGCCGCCGGTCTCGGGGCCATGCGTGCCGCCGAGCTCGTGGTGGCAGTCAACGAGGTCGCCACAAACAGCATCCAGCACGGAAGTGGCCGCGGCAGCCTGACGTTCTGGCAAGACGAATCGGCGGCGATTTGTGAGATAAGCGACCGCGGCACCTTCGACAAGTCACTCGCTGACCGCGAACGCCCGCAGTCGGTCATGGCGCCGCGAGGCCTGTGGCTCGCGAACCAGTTGTGTGACCTGGTTCAGATCCGCACGCTTCCAGATGGAACGGTGGTTCGCCTGCACATGCGCCGCAGGGCGCTGGCGGTCAACTAAGCAGAAACCTCAGGGCGCGGTGTTCTCGATCAGCGAGCTGGTCCGGGCTCACTGAAGGGGAAACGGCGGCTGCCACCAGTGAGGGACCTCATCCACCTCGATCGAAGTCACCCACTTGACCCACCAGAAGCCCCGGCCCTCGGGCACGATCAGGCGCGCTGGAAATCCGTGCCCGGCCTCCAGCGCCTGGCCGCCCGCACGGGTTGCCAGCAGCAACGTGCCCGCGCGGTCAACCGGAAAACGCCGGTCGTAGCCGGTGGATGACACGACATGAATCGATCCGCCGGCCGGCCGGCCGATCAAACGATCGAGCCGCGCGCCCGTCCATTCCTGCGTCGAGTAGAAACCCCCCGTACAGTCCAGCGTCGAGGTCAGCCGGTCATCGAACGCGAAGAGCTCCTCATAGGACCATGCGCGGCCGCCCGCCTGCAGCCGCCAGGCAGCAACCTCGACGCGCGGGATCGCATCGAACAGCCACGAGCTCACCGGCATGAGCCCTGGCTGAAACGAGCCGGCCTCATACGAGCCTGTGAACCGGCGCGCCGCACCCGGTAGTCCAGTCGCCTTCACCACCAGCTCGCTCGCCGCGTAGGCGACGGCCGCGCCGGCCACCACCGCGCCACCGCGAAGCACGTTGCGGCGCGAGAGATCGGTCGCGCGGACGCGGACGCGCCGCGCGACCACATGCCAGATCGCGAACGGAGCCGCGGCGATCGCGGCCCCGACATGAAAGTCCATCGCTGTGAGCGGACCGATGTAGACGAGCACGCCTGTGGAGTGGAGCAGTCCTGCCACCAACGACACGAGCACGAGCACTCCCAAAAGCACCGACGCCCACCGCCCCGGCCACGGCCGACCGAGCCCCCGTCGCGCGATCATCGACTTCCACGGCAGCAGCGCGAGGATCAAAAAGCCTCCCAGGGCGTGGACCACCAGCGACCATCGCGCGGGCGCGGTCGCATACGCGAACGCAATCCACCCCGTGAGAAACGCGAGCGCAAGCAGCACCAGCAACGCAACGTTCGTGCGTGCCCCACGAGCCATCGCGACCGGCCCCCGAGCCGCCCTTCGAAAGTTCATGGCCTGAGCCTACGGGCCGGCACGACCGCTCGCAAATACCGCCTGTTAGGACGTACGGGATATTCCGGGACACGACCATTACGTACCGCGCGGACCGGTCGTTGGATGAAACATGGCCCTCAAGACAATCGTGGTCGCCCTGCTGGCGGCCTCCGCCTGCGCATGTGGAAGTGGCCCGCCCGACCTGGCCTCTCAAGCGGGGCCTTCCCCCGTGGTGCTGACCGATACCTCGGCCGGCCGGCTTGCCGTGTCGGTGCGCCTGACCCTGGGCGGCTACGACACGCCCACCCGAGACCGGACGATGATCGACGTCAACTTCGAGCACGGCGGGCATCCCGTCCGATTTGTGGCGGACGAACGCGTGGCCTGCGGTGGGGTCCCACTGCAGCGCTTCACCGGCGCCTTCGAAGGCACTGTTCGCACCTCATCGATCGCCGGCGCGCTCGTCACGTGCGTCTACTCCTCCGGCGGGCAGTCGGCGCCGATCTCATTCCTCGCCCCACAGCCGCCGGTGCTCCTGTCGCCACGCGATCGAGAGCAGGTGCCTCACGGCGCGAACACCGCCATCACATACAGGGTCGAAGCGGGCCCGACGCTATGGATCGTCGCGCTCAGTCCTCAGGCCAAGGCGGTGGCGAAGCCCGACTCGATCACCTCGACGGGCGCCACAGTCGACACGACGGCCCTGCAAACCGGGGCGGGCACCATCGCCCTCACTCAGCCGAGCCTTCCCCTCAACGAGCTGCGGGGAGCCCAATTTGAATCGTTGACCGGGGGAGCCTGGGCGGCCACGGTGGTGAACGTCGAATGGATCTAGATAGTCTTGGATGGTGGACGCATTCGAGATAGGCGACCTGGATCCTCAACCACGCGACGCTGACGGCCACGGCTACATCGACTTCCTGGCCTCGGACAAGCTGAGCGTCGGTCTCGCGATCTGGCCGAAAGGCAAACCCGACCGTCAGCGCCCCCACCTCGAGGACGAGGTCTACTACGTGGTCGGCGGTCGCGCCACGATCCGTGTCGCCGGCGATGACCAGCCGGTCAAGCCGGGCAGCTTGGTCTTCGTGGCGGCCGGCGTCGAGCACCGCTTCCACGACATCGAAGAAGAGCTGCGCGTACTTGTCTTCTGGGCGCCGCCCCACGCATCGCAGCGATAGTTCCCCTCCGCAGGGGAGACGGCCTGTCGCAGAGCGTCTAGATCGACTTCTCGTAGCAGACGCTGGCCGGCGAGGTCGAGTATTCGCCCCAGCAGTCGACCACGCTGTATCCCGCCCGGCGATACAGTCCGATCGCCTCGTCCTGGTAGATGCCCGTCTCGAGCACCGCACGCCGCGCGCCCAGCTCGCGGGCGGCGCCTTCGAGGTGCGACAGAATCCCTTTAGCCACGCCCTGCCCGCGCATCTCCGGCTCGACGTACATGCGCTTCACCTCGACGGTGGTCGGGTCGAGTAGCCGCACCGCGCCGCACCCGACGGCCCGCCCATTCATCCGTGCCATGACAAAAGTGCCGAGCCCCGGCGCGATCTGCGCAGGCTTGAGATTGGGACCAAACCTCTGCTCGAGCGAATACCGGCTCGCCAGGTGAGCGTCGAGCGCCTCGATGAGGCGCCTGGCGTCGTCCGAATCAAACGGCTCAGGGGCTATCGCGATCGTCATCGTTTCCCTCCTTCTTATATGCGACCGCGGCGTTCGCCGAGTCAGTCGCGGCGGCCTGGGCATAGACTGCCAAAAAACAACCACTGGAAGGAGGAACCGTGAGCAGCCCCGAAGCCAACGCCCCGCAGGTCAGACCCCCGCACGTAGAGCACCGCCTGGTCCTCAGCCATGACTCCCACGCGATCATCCACGGAACCGGGCCGATGGGGCGCTTCAACACGTGGCTCGCCGTCAAGATCACGAAGACGGTCGGCACGATGTGGATCGCCTACCTGTTCGCCGCGATCGCCCTCGTCTCTCTGCCGGCGGCCATCCAGTCGGGGAACGTCATCATCATCATCGGCTGGATCGCGCAGACGTTCTTCCAGCTGGTCCTGCTGCCCATCATCATCGTGGGCCAGAACGTGATCCAGGCGGCGAACGACGCGCGAGCCGAGGCCGATCACGAAACGCTGACCGCGGTCCACAAGCTGACCATCGAGGTCCACGCCATCAACGAAGCCCAGAGCGCGATCCTGAGGCAGCTGCAGGCGACCGGCGCCTGAGCCGATGAACCCCAACGTTCCCAACCGCCGCCGCAGCTTCGACGTCAAGGTGGACGCCGGCGCCCGCGCGTGGATGGATTCGCATCCGGCGGCCGGCACGCGTGTCATCTCCTACGCGGTCAAACGATGCTGCGGCGGGGGCCGGATCTGCATGGTGCAGGTGCGGGAGGCATCCGGCCGGGATGATGTCAGCAGCCACACGCCCGCGGCGCTCGACGGCGGGACCGAGCTTCTGGTCGATCCTCGCGCCGCCGCTCGCCTGCCGGCGCGCTTCGGCCTGACCGTCCGCGGGCTCGGGCCGTTCAAGCACCTCGACCTCGTCCTCGACGGCGAGCAGTGGGGCAACCTTCTTTACGACTGAACGGAGACCCATGAATGCCATCGATCGAGTCGACGCGTTGCGCGCCGGGGTCATGCTCGAGGTCATCACCGCCGGCTGGATGGCTGGTGAAGCGACCCTGGCGATCGGCGCGGGGGTCGCGGCCCGCAGCGTCCTGCTGACCGCATTTGGTTTCGACAGCGTGATCGAGCTGCTCAGCGGCGTGACGTTGCTTTGGCGCCTGTCGTCCGAGGTGCGAGGTGCGGCGCCTCGCGCGATGGAAGCCATCGAACGGCGGGCCACAGCGATCTCGGCGGCGCTCCTCGTCCTTCTTTGCGCCTACCTGGTGCTGGTGGGATTGGCCGGGATCGCGACGCATCTCCACCCGGCGCGTTCCTGGCTCGGAGTCGCCGTCGCGGCCGCCGCCGTCCTGGTCATGCCGCTCCTGGCGTGGCGCAAGCGCCGGGTCAACGCCGTCATCGGCAGCCCGGCGCTCAGGGCGGACATAGCAGAGACCATCACGTGCGCCTACATGGCCATGGCGACCCTCGCCGGAGCGGGTTTGAATCTCCTCGTCGGCTTGTGGTGGGCGGAGTACGCGGCGGCTCTCGGCCTTCTTGTTTTCATAGTCATCGAGACAAGGGAAGCGCTCCAGGCCGCGCGCGGCGGCGAAGAAAACTGAGGAGTCTTCGCTCGCCGTGACCGGGACGGCGGCCGATGGTGGTGTGCGGGTCGACACGGCCGCCATCACGATCACACCGCCCCAGCCCGACCTGCTTCCTGTAAGAATCTAACCCGAGGTGGGCGAGGAACCGAAGTACGTCGCGCGCGTGCGGATCGTCCGCGACCGAGGTCCCATCCGCCGCGCCTTCCTCCCGGCCGAGTCAGAACCTGTTTTCTTTGGCACCCACGACGAGATCCGCGAGCACTACGGCACCGCCCCCGGACAGTATCCCGACCACGCCACGACGCTCGACTACGTCGTCGCCGCGGCCGCCGGTTGACTCACCGGCACCCTGGGTGGCGCGCTGGAGGCGCGCGGGATCGACGCGAGCCAGGGGCGGCTTTCGGCTGAGGCGGAAGGCGAGGTCTACCTGGAGGACAAGGTTCTGGTGATCAAGAGCATCCGGGTCCGCTACACGCTGACCGGCTGCCCCGAAGACAAGCGCGAGGCGGCGGAGCGCTCGCACGCGTTCCATGCAAGCCGGTGCCCGGTGGCAAAGAGCATCGAAAAAGCAATTGAGATCACCACCGAGCTCGAGTTCGCGTGACGCTCGACGCACCGGCGCTGGTCGACGTTCTGGCGGCTCGGTCGAGGATCCGACCGTACCTTGCGCCAAGCCCCCTGCGCCATTACCCTGCTCTCGACAGGCTGGTCGGCACGACGGTCTGGATCAAGCACGACAACCTGCTCCCGACCGGAGCATTCAAGGTCCGCGGTGGCGTCAACCTGATGTCACAGCTCGACCTTGCGACGCGCACGCGCGGCGTCGTCGCGGCCTCGACCGGAAATCACGGCCAGTCGGTGGCTTTCGCCGCCCGGCTGTTCGACACCAGCGCCATCATCTGCGTTCCGGAGGGTGCCAACCCGGTCAAGGTCGAGGCGATGCGCGACCTGGGAGCGGAGGTCGTGCTCGTCGGTCGCGACTTCGACGACGCCCGGGTGCACTGTGAGCGGTTGGCTGCCGAGCACGGGTACCGATATATCCACTCGGGAAACGAACCAGACCTCATTGCGGGAGTGGCCACGCATACCCTCGAGATCCTCGAGGAAAGGCCTGACATCGACGTCATCCTGGTTCCCGTCGGTGGTGGCAGCGGAGCGGCCGGTGCGTGCATTGCCGCCAAATCGATCCGTCCTGACATTGAAGTCATCGGCGTGCAGTCGGCCGCGGCTCCCACGGCATACGATTCCTGGCGTGCCCGTGCGCCGGTCGAACGCACGAACTCGACAGTGGCCGAAGGCCTCGCCACGCGCACGGCTTTCGAGCTGCCGCAGCGAATCCTTCTCGACATGCTCGACGACTTCGTGCTGGTGACCGATGACGAGCTGCTATCCGCCACGGCGGCGATGATCGAGAAGACCCGCACCCTGGTCGAGCCGGCGGGAGCGGCGCCGCTCGCCGCAGCGGTCTCGAAGGCCGTCGGCCCGCGCCTGGCCGGCCGGAAGGTGGGCCTGATCTGCAGCGGCGCCAACATCAGCCCAGCCCAGCTTCGCGTGGTGGTCGGCGGTTAAGAGGTCCCGTCCCCCCGCTCACATCCGCCGCCCCCAGAGGCGACCGTTTGTGCCCGAATGGCCGGATGGCGGCTAGCTCGCGACCGCCCGATCGCCGATCTCGAGCGCCGAGTCCAGGATCTCGAACCCTTCGTCCAGCTCCGCCTCGGTGATGCACAGGGGCGGGTTGGTCATGATCGTGTTCCAGTGCACGTAGGTGAACAGCCCGGCGTCCACAAGCGCCTGTCCTATCGCCTTCATCTCCGGCGACGTGCCGTTGAACGGCGCGAGCGGCTCCATCGTCCGCCCGTCGCGCACCAGCTCCAGCGCCCCGAACAGCCCGATCGAGCGGGTCGCCCCGACGCACGGGTGGCGCTCCTGCAGCTTCTTGTGGTGCCTGGCCAGCACCGCGCCCATGCGCTGGGCGTTGCCGACCATGTCGTCCTCTTCATAAGCCTGGATGCAGCCGAGCGCAGCCGCGCAGCCGAGCGGATGGCTGTTGTAGGTCAGCCCTCCGTAGAACACGTGGTCGTCGAAGTAGGCGGCGACCTGCGGCCTCATGCCCACCGCGCCCAGCGGCACGTAGCTGCTCGTCAGGCCCTTGGCCAGCGTGATGAGGTCCGGCACGACGTCCCAATGCTCGACGGCGAACCAGCGGCCAGTGCGCCCGAACCCGGTCATCACCTCGTCGCAGATCATCAGGATGCCAAACCGGTCGCAGAGCTCGCGCACGCCCTGCAGGTAGCCGTCAGGCGGGATCAGGATCCCGTTGGTGCCCGTGATCGGCTCGAGGATGAACGCGGCGATGGTCTGCGGGCCCTCGAGCTGGATCGTCTCCTCGAGCTGGGCGAGCGCGACCTC
Source organism: Candidatus Dormibacteraceae bacterium (assembly GCA_050734495.1). GTDB lineage: Bacteria > Chloroflexota > Dormibacteria > Dormibacterales > Dormibacteraceae > Palsa-870. The sequence continues at coordinate 11,404 of JBOHUQ010000096.1, read as the reverse complement.
CGCCGAGTCGGTGCCGCGTTGAATGCCGTGATAAGGGTCCAGCACGTGCACGACCCCGCTCGAGAACTCGTTGGCCCAGCGGCGGGGGTCGCCGGTCGCCTGGATCGCACTCCCGGTGGACCCGTGATAGGAGCGGTAGCGGGCCAGGATCTTCGGCCGGCCGGTCACGGTCCGCGCGATCTTGATCGCGTTCTCGTTGGCATCCGCGCCCGCGAGCGTGAACAGCACCTTGTCCATGTCGCCTGGCAGGAGCTCGGCCAGCTTGCGGCCCAGGCGCGCGCGCGGTTCGTGGGCCATGAACGGAGCGATATAGGGGAGTTGCTCGGCCTGGCGCTTGATCGCGTCGATGATCCGGCGGTCGCCGTGGCCGGCGTTGACGCTCATCAGCTGGCTGTTGAAATCGATGAAGCGGCGCCCGTCGACGGTGGTGAAGTGCACGCCCTTTGCGCTCGCCACCGCCATCGGTTTGAGCCCGGACTGCGCCGACCAGTCGTAAAGCGTGTGCCGCGTGCACAGCTCAGTGATCTCCTCCGCGCTCATCGCCTTGACGGCTTCGGTGACCATGTGGGAAATCGTAGCTCCGGGACCTCCTCGGGCTAGCATGAGAATCCAGATGCAGGAGTCGAGCATGGTCCAGGGATCCACGGCTAGACGCGCGGACAGCGAGCGGGAAACGCGCTTGAATCCGATGGAGCCCCTGGCGCGCGCTTTCGCTCGCTCGGTTGTGGAGCATCCGGCCGATGACGGCCTGTTCGGGCCGCAAAGCATGGTCTGGCGCGTCCACAGGGATCGGAGCTTTCCACTGGCCGGCCTTCGCTCACTCATGGTCCAGGCGCTGCATCCCCTCGCGATGGCAGGGGTCTCCGAGCACAGCAGATGGAAGGAGGATCCCTTCGGTCGCCTCGCCGCCACGAGCGGCTACATCCTCACCGTCACCTACGGCGACACCGCGTCCGCTCACCGCGCCGCTTCTCGCGTGCGCGCCATACACGACCACGTCAATGGGACCGATCCGGTCACGGGGCTCGCGTATCGCGCCGCGGACCCAGGCCTGCTGCTGTGGATCCACGCCGCCATGGTCGATTCGATCGTCCACGTCGTGCAGCGTTACGGACGCGGGCTCGATCCCGCGGCCGCGGACCGATACGTGTGGGAGATGGTCCGATTCGCCGAGCTGGTGGGAGTGCCCGCGCAGGACGTGCCCGCCGGCGTGGCGGAGCTGGAGGAGTACATCGGGTCGGTTGGGCTGCTCCAGGCCACGCCCGCGGCGCGCGAAGCGATGGCCGTGGTGCTCGACCCGCCCGGGCTCGATGACGAGGCGCGCGAGACCTGGCGCGACCTGGGACAGGTTGCCATCGGCAGCCTGCCAGGTTGGGCTCGCTCCATGTATGGCTATGGGGAACCGGCCCCCGAATCGATGGCACGCGAGTCTGTGCGCCAGCTCATCGGCGCGGTGGATCTCGCATTGGAATCCCTGCCCGGAGTCATGGAAGCGCGAGAACGCATCGAGCTGCGAACCCGGCAGTGAGCCGCTCGCGTTCAGCGGCCGGCCTGGTTCAGTCGCGATTCGGTCGTGGCGCGGCGCTCGCGCGCCTTGCATTGCGGATCGGCGGCCGCTACCTGGCGCGCTCGCCGCAGCTCCTGTTCGGGTCGGTCGAGCGTCGCGGCGAACTTCGTCACGACCTCGCGTTGCGTTCGGCCGAGGAGGTCGCCGAAGAGCTCGGGTACATGAAAGGCGTCCTCATGAAGCTCGGCCAGATGGCGAGCTACGTCGACGAGGACATGCCGCAGACATTCCGAGCAGCGATGAGCCGCCTGCAGCACAACGCTCCTCCGATGAGCGCGGAGCTGGCCTCCTCGGTGATCGCCGGCGAGCTGGGCGCTGTTCCCGAGCGCGTGTTCACTCGATGGGATCCCGTGCCGTTTGCCGCCGCCTCCATCGGGCAGGTGCACCGCGCGATCACCAGGGACGGCAGGGCGGTCGCCGTAAAGGTGCAGTACCCCGGCATCGCCCACAGCATCACGTCAGACCTGCGGAACGTCGCGCTGCTGCGGCGGGTAATTGGCGCCGCGTTCCCCGGCATGGACACGCAATCGTTGATCGAAGAGCTGGGCGAACGGCTTCGGGAGGAGGTCGATTATTTGCTCGAGGCCGACAACCAGGAGTACTTCGCCGGGTACTACGAAGGCCATCCGGTCATCCACGTGCCGCGCGTCGTGCGGGAGCTGAGCACCGCGCGGGTGTTGACGACAGAGCTGGTCAGCGGGGAGCGCTTCGAACAGGTCCTGCGGTGGGACCAGCACGAGAAGGACATGGCGGCGGAGACGATCAACCGCTTCGTTTCGCGCAGCCTGTACCGGCTGCACGCGTTCAACGGCGATCCGCATCCTGGCAACTACCTGTTTCACGGACGCGGGCGCGTCACCTTTCTCGACTTCGGCCTGACCAAGCGCTTCAGCGACCAGGACCTGGTGCCCCTCGTGGAGGCGCTGCGCTGCCTGGTCATGGAGAAGGATGGGGACTGCTTCCGATCCGCGCTCGAACGAGCGGGATTCCTCAAGCGGGGCGCCCCGGTGCCGACGCAAACGGTGGTCGATCGCTTCGGCCTCTTCTACTCCACTGTGCTTCAGGACGCTCCGATGACGATCACGCCCGCCTTGGCATCGGCGATCGTCCGGCGATTCTTCGATGCGAAGGGACCGCTGGCTCCCTACAGCGACGTTCCTCGCACCTACGTGGTCCTGCAGCGCATCAACCTGGGCCTGTACGGCGTGCTCGGCAGCCTCAACGCGACCGCCAACTGGCGGCGGATCGGGCAGGAGATGTGGCCGTTCGTGATGGGACCGGCCTCCACACCGATCGGCGAGGCCGAGGCCCGCTGGGAGCGGCGGCGCGGCGAACGGAAGGCGGCCGTAGCCACAGGGTGACGGGCACTCACCACGCGAGGATCAAGACCTGACCGTCAGCCGGCTTGCGCCTCTCGCAGCTGGGCGGCCGACGTGGTGCGGGAGAGTGGTAGCGCCAGCGCGAAGACGCTGCCGTTGCCAGGCTTGCTGCTCTCGACCGCGAGGCTGCCGCCATAGCTCTGCGCGAGCTGGCGGCAGATGTAGAGTCCCAGCCCGACGCCGGGCACGACGACCTGTGGATCCGCGACCCGGTAGAGGCGATCGAAGACGCGCTCGCGCTCGGACGCGGGGATGCCGACTCCGTTGTCTTCGACCTCGACGATCGCCTTCTTGGACCGAGTGGACAGCCCGATCACAAGCCGTGGTGTTCGGATCGTGTACGTGAAGGCGTTGTTGATGAGGTCGTCCATGACACGGCCCAGGTGGTCCTCGTCAGCCTCCACCGGCACCGGATCGGGCGGGAGGTTGACGACGACCTCGGCATGAAGAAGCGCCGCTCGCGGTCGGGCGCGCTCGACCGCGCCGTCGACCACCGTTCGCAAATCGATTGCCGCTCGACTGACATGCGGATCGACGACCTCGAGGCGCGAGGCGTTCTGCAGGTCGCTGACGATTCGCTCCATCTCGCGTGTTTTCTGCATCAGGATGTTGACGGGAGTCTGCCAGGCGTCTGGCGCTTTGCCGAGCGAGCCCTCTGAGAGCAGCGAGAGGTATCCGGTGAAGACGGTCAGCGGAGTCAGCAGCTCGTGCGCCGCCATGTTTAAAAATGAGCTCTTGGCCTGGCTGGCTGCGGTCGCGGACACGTAGAGCCGGGTCATCTCTTCAGCGCGGGTCCGCGCCTCGATGAACGCCACGAGAACAAAGGACGTGAGAGCGAGGAAGACGTTGAAGACCTGGAGGGTGACCATCTTCTGGAACAGTGTCTCGTCGACGAAGGGACCCGTTCCCTGCACGGCCGCCCAGATCGCGATCCCCGAAGCGATCAGAGCCGCGGGCGCCGCCCCGCGCAGGTGAAAGCGCCAGGCGGCCAGCATGATCAGGGGGAAGACGAGGTATTCGAGGCGCAGGCTGTTCTGAAACAGTAGGTACGTCACGATGCCGATCACGAGCAGCAGAGCGACAAGCTCGGCGGCCATCCGCAGCGTCTGATGCGGAAGTCTCGTATCGGGCAGCAGGCTCAGGATGAAGGGAGACACCAGGAGCACACCCATCGCATCGCCGGTCCACCAGACCGCCCAGGTCGCCCAGAAGCTGTCGAGCGGCATTCCGCCCCACAGCACCAGGACTGAGGTGCCGAGGGTGGCGCTGATCGTCATCGCCACCAGGGCGCCGAGCAGGATGATGGCCCAGGCATCGCGCAACCGGTCGAGTGCGAGCCGGAATCCGGCTCGCTTGAGGAGGGCCGCGGCGAAGAGCGGCGCCAGCGTGTTGCCGGCCGCGATGAAGGCAGCACCCAGGGGCGAGGGACCGATGGGGAGGTTGACCGCCAGGGCGGCCAGGAACACCGCCGGCCAGACTCGCCGGCCGAACACGAGAATCGCCACGAGCGCAATCCCGGTGGGCGGCCAGATCGGCGTGACCTGGCCGTGGACGAGCGCCAGCCTGAGGCTCACGCTGGCCGCCAACCAGTACGACAGCGTGACCGCCGCCAGCTGCAGCAGGACTCTCAGGACGCTAGCGCGTTCGCCTGCGTCGCTCACCCGAACCGTTGAGACGCGATCACTCATCGGCTATACCGTCTAACGGGTCTACGCAGGGTTTATCACTCGGAAATCGATCCCAATTCGAGCGTGCGGCAACTTACACTCGATCGGAATGGCTCCGGATCATCCGATCATTGTTCCGCCCCACGCCGCCGGCGATCAGCGCGTGGAGATCGATGGCCAGACGATCTGTATCCACGAGTGGCGCGCAAGCGGGCCGGCCACGCTCCATGTGCACAAGGAGGATGACGAAGCCTGGCATGTCCTTGAGGCGAGCTTCGGTTTCGCTTCGGTGATCGGACGGAGATGGCGCCGGCCGGTTCCACCGTCTTCGTGCCCGCGGGCGTGCCTCACACCTACGAGGCGCTGCCGGGGGCCCGCTATCTCATCATCCTCACGCCGCGCCTACGCGCGCTGATTGCCAGGCTGCAGTCAACACCGCACGCAGAGCACACCGAGGTCTACCGGCGGCATGCCTCGGAGCTGCTCGAGTAACCGTAGTCCTCGCGCTGGGCGTTGGCCTTAAGCCGGGCTGCCCTCAAAACTGACCCTGAATCGGACAATCGGTGCGCAGTCCGTTCGTGGGCTGGATGTGGAAGCCCCACCCGTAGTACGCGGCTGCAAGCATGGCCGCGCTGCACTCTCTCGTCGCCGACGCTCGCGTCTTCAGGTCTTGCTCGACCGCCGTTTTGACAGCGGTCGGCGTGACGTGCGGGCCCAACGCCATGACGCCCAGCTGTTCTTGGGCGAAGTAGCTCCAGGCGAGCGTGTTGATCTCGCCGCTTGGACAGAACAGCGGGGACACATCGCCGTTTTGGTCGTCGCTCAATCCAACTGTGCAGAGTCCGACCGCAGGCGGAACCTTGGCCGGCCAAAGTGTTGCGGGCGGAGTGCCGTGCAGGGAGTTGAAAGCCGCGACCACCACCGCACCGACCACGAGTGTGACGGCCACTCCAACCGAAACGCGGGCGATCGGATTACGTTCGACTGCAGCTAGCAAACGTCCCTCAGCGCATCTCCGAATCCTGACCGGACCCGGCCCCAACATCTTAGCGGCCTCTCACCCGACTCGGTGGCGGATGGGCCTAACCCGACGGTTAATCGGCGTCCGCGAGCACATCGCCCACCCGCAGCCGCTCGAGGCTCTGCATACGGGACTGGGCACGGGGGCCAAGGCGACCGAGAACGGCGGCGACGACCCCCTCGACCACGGCCATCGCGCCGACAAGCGAATCGAACGGTCCGACCATGTCGACGCTCGTCACGATCACCTGTCGAGCAAATCCCGACGCCGGTGAAAGCCAGGGGTCGGTGAACACGATGACGTTGCAGCCCTGTGCCGCAGCCACTCGGGCGCTCTCGATCGTGTCCGCCTGGTAGCGCCGGTAGTCGAACACGATGAGCACATCGCCCTTTCGCATGTCGATCAGCTGCTGCGCAGGCGCGCTGCGCTCGGAGTCGACGAGCCCGATGCCCGGCCGCAGGAGGTGCAGCTGCGCGGCGAGGTACCGAGCGAGCGGTGCGCTGACCCTGCCGCCCAGCACCATCACCCGCCGCCGCACGTCACCGAGGATCTCCACTGCCTCGTTGACGTCGCGATGCGACAGCACTTCCACGGTCCTCTTCAGGTTGTCGGCGGCGACGTCGAGCGCGTCGCTCAGCACGGAGTCGGTACCCCGGCCGGGCGGGTCGTCGCGGTAGCGGGTGAGGGGCGAGCTGAGCCGCGCCTGCACCTCGTGGCGCAGCGTCTCCTGGAACTCCGGGTAGCCGCTGAAGCCGAGCTTCGTGATGAACCGGGTGACCGTCGGCGGGCTGACCTGGGCGCGCTCCGCGAACCTGGCGACGCTCTCCAGCCCCGCGATGGGGTAGGAGGCGAGGAGGACCCTGGCCAGCTTCCGCTCGGCCGGGCTCAGGCGGTTCAGCCGGCTCCTCACCAGTTCGGCCACGCGAGTGTCATGGCCCGGTACGTTTGTTACATCCTCACCCATTACGCCCCCGCTCGAATTATTCTTGACAACGATCCTAACCCCTGTTAGCTTCGCCGCAACGCCAGTATCGGTCAATGGCGCCCGTCGGAAAGCGGGCGCCTGAAAGGGGAGAGATCAATGAGCGTCCAGGCCAATTCTGCCGACGTCGAAACACTCCACAGGCTCGGTTATGCCCAGGAGCTGCGCCGGCGGATGTCGACGTTCTCCAACTTCGCCGTCTCGTTCACCATCATCTCGATCCTCTCGGGCTGTCTGACCCTTTACGGGTACGGCATGAACACCGGCGGCCCGGTCGACATGAACATCGGCTGGCCGGTGGTCGGCCTGTTCGTGCTCATGGTCGGCCTTGCCATGGCGGAGCTCGCCTCCAGTTTCCCCACAGCAGGCGGGCTGTACTACTGGTCGGCCAAGCTCGGCGGTAAGAACTCCGCCGCGTGGAGCTGGTTCACCGGGTGGTTCAACCTGCTGGGCCAAGTCGGAGTCACGGCCGGCATCGACTTCGGGTTGGCCCTGTTCGCCGATGCGCTGCTCAACGCTCTTTTCAACTACCCGAGCACTCCGGGCTGGATCGTCCTGATCTACGCCGCAGTGCTCTTCCTGCACGGGCTGCTCAACACCTTCGGGGTGGGTGTCGTCGCGCTGCTGAACGACATCTCCGTGTGGTGGCACCTGATCGGCGTCGCCGTCATCTTCATCGTCCTGTTCTTCGTCCCCGCCCACCACCAGTCCGTGTCGTTCATCTTCACCAACTTCGTCAACAACACAGGCTTCGGCAACTCTTACTACGTCTTCTTGATCGGTTTGCTCCTCGCCCAATACACGTTCACCGGCTACGACGCATCGGCGCACATGACAGAGGAAACGCACAACGCCGCGGTCGCGGGCCCGCGAGGCATCGTCTGGTCGATCATCATTTCCTTGATCGCCGGCTGGATTCTCCTGATCGGCGTCACGTCGGCGATCCAGAATTATTCCGCCGAGTCGACCGCCGTCACTCCCGCCGCCCAGATCTTCATCGACGCGGTCGGCCACAACCTCGGCCTGTTCCTGCTCTTCATCGTGGTCGGCGCGCAGTTCTATTGCGGCATGTCCTCGGTGACCGCCAACTCACGCATGATCTACGCCTTTTCGCGCGACGGCGCGGTGCCCGGCTCGCAGTTCTGGCACAAGATCAACCCGCGCACCCGAACTCCGACCAACTCCATCTGGTTTGCCGCGGTCGGCGCGTTCATCCTCGGGCTGCCATACCTCTGGAGCCCTGTGGCCTACGCCGCCGTGACCTCGATCGCGGTCATCGGCCTGTACATCGCCTACGGCATTCCGATCCTGCTCCGGCTTCTCGCTGGTGAGAAATTCCAGCGTGGTCCGTGGCACCTCGGACGCTGGAGCTACATCGTCGGCTGGATCGCCGTGGTCTGGATCGCCTTCATCGCGATCCTGTTCGTCCTGCCGCAGGTGGCTCCCGGAAACACTCTGACCACGTTTAACTACGCCATCCTCGCTGTCGCCGTAGTCTTGATCTACGCAGGTGGCTACTGGTTCCTCTCGGCGCGTAACTGGTTCAAAGGCCCCAAGGTCCAGGGCAATGCAGACGAGCTTGCCAAGATCGAAGCCGAGCTCGCGGCCGCAGGGTAGTCAGACGGCCGACACCGACCGTCCGAAGATCGGGATCACGGTCCATCCCCGGCGGGGGCTGGAGTATTACGTGCCGTACCGCCGCGCCGTCGTGGCCGCCGGCGCCGAGCCGCTGGACCTGGTCCCGGGGACGGGCGCGCTTCCTGACGTGGACGGGCTTCTCCTGCCAGGAGGCTGGGACGTCGACCCGTCCTTCTACGGCGAGCGCCGGGACGACAAGGTCGGAGAGACCGACACGGAGCTGGACAAGACGGAGCTCGCGATGTTCCACCAGGCGCGCGAGCGCGACATACCGGTGCTGGGCATCTGCCGAGGCCAGCAGGTGATCAACGTCGCGATGGGGGGTTCCCTGGTGCAGCACCTCGAGGGCCATGAGGTCCGCGCGCTGGGCCGCAGCCACCTGGCACACACCATCGAGGTCGACCCGTCCTCCGAGCTTGGACGCGCGGCCGGCGAGCACAAGGTTCGCGTCAACAGCCTGCACCACCAGGCGATCAAGAAGCTGGCCGAAGGCCTTCAGCAGACCGCGCGCGGCGAGGATGGGACCGTGGAGGGCGTCGAGTCCAACGACGGGCTCATCGTGGCGGTGCAGTGTCACCCCGAGGAGCTCACCACCGACCTGCCATGGGCGCGCAACCTCTTCGAGCGCTTCGTCGCGCGTGCTCGGGTCCGCCGTCAAAAGAAATAGTTTGGCGAGCCAGCTCGACCAGGAACGGACTTACTGATTGCTCACCAAAGAACACCTGGCACACTCCGTCGCCGAGGGGATCATCGACACCGTCGTCGTCGCGTTCACCGACATGCAGGGCAGGTTGATGGGCAAGCGAGTCGACGCGGAGTATTTCGTCGAGACATCGTTCGAGGGCGATTCGACCGAGGGCTGCAACTACCTGCTGGCGCTGGACATGGAGATGGACCCGGTGCCCGGCTACCAGATGGCCAACTGGGAGAAGGGCTACGGAGACTTCGACCTCGTGCCCGACTTCGCCACCCTGCGTCTCACACCCTGGCTCGACGCGACGGCCCTTGTCCTGTGTGACGTCGCCTGGCATGACGGATCGCCGGTGCGGCCGTCGCCCAGGCAGGTCCTGCGAGCGCAGATCGAGCGTGCCCGTAAGCTCGGCTTCGAGCCGATGTTCGGCTCGGAGCTCGAGTTCTACCTGCTCAAGGAGACCTTCGCCGAGGCGCACGCCAAGCACTTCATCGACCTGACGCCGTCGGTTCCGTACATCCTCGATTACCACATCCTGGCCACGACCTACGACGAACCGTTCATCCGCGCCGTGCGCAAGGGGATGAAGGCAGCCGGCATCAAGGTCGAGAGCTCCAAGGGAGAGGCCTGGCCGGGGCAGCAGGAGATCAATTTCCGCTTCTCCGACGCGCTGACGATGGCCGACAACCACGTGATCTACAAGAACGGCGTGAAGGAGATGGCGCACCAGCACGGCTGCGCTGTGACCTTCATGGCAAAGCCGGACCACCGCTGGATCGGCAGCTCGTGCCACATCCATTCGAGCCTCTGGAAAGACGGGCGTAACGTTTTCGAGGGAGAGTCGGAGACGTTCCGGCAGTACCTGGCGGGCCAGATCGCGCACGCGTCCGAGCTGGCGATCTTCCTCGCCCCGACGATCAACTCCTACAAGCGCTACGCGGCCGGCAGCTGGGCGCCGACGACCCTGGCCTGGGGCCATGACAACCGTACGTGCGGCTTTCGCGTCGTCGGCCACGGCTCACATGTGCGCGCCGAGTCGCGCATTCCCGGCGCCGACGCGAACCCGTACCTTGCGTTCGCCGCCCTGCTGTCGGCGGGCATCGATGGAATCGAAAAGAAGCTGGAGCTGCCCCCGGAGTTCAGGGGCAACGCCTACGAGTCGGATGTCCGTCGATTCCCGCACGCGCTGCGCGATGCGATCGGGGAGCTGGAGCGCGGAAAGGTGGCCAGGAAGGCATTCGGGGACGACGTGATCGATCACTACCTGAACTACGCGCGCACAGAGCAGGCGCTCTTCGACAAAGTCGTCACCGATTACGAACGCTCGCGACTCTTCGAGCGCATTTAGGGGGAAGCGATGGGAAGGCAAGAAGCGAATGAGGCTTGACGGCAAGGTCGCCGTGATCACGGGTGCGGCGGGCGGAATCGGGCGGGAGGCGGCGCTGCTGTTCTCTTCTGAGGGAGCGCGCGTCTGCGTCGCTGATGTCGGGAAAGAGGCGGGTGAGAAGACTGCGTCGGAATGCAGGGATGCCTTCTTCTTTCAGGCAGACGTCAGCGACCCCAAGAGCGTTCAGGCGATGTACGAGGCGGCCGCGAAGCGATATGGAAAGGTCGACGTCCTCTACAACAACGCCGGCATCATGCCGGCGGACGACGACTCGATCCTCACGACGGAGCCCGAGGCCTGGGACCGCGTGCAGGCTGTGAACGCCAGGGGTGTCTTCCTCTGCTGCAAGTACGGCATCCCGCATCTGCTCGAGGCGGGCGGCGGCTCGGTCATCAACGTGGCCTCGTTCGTGGCCTTGATGGGCGCTGCCACCTCGCAGATCGCGTACACGGCCTCGAAGGGCGCGGTGCTCTCGATGAGCCGGGAGCTCGCGGTCCAGTTCGCGCGGCAGGGCGTGCGCGTCAACGCACTGTGCCCAGGCCCCGTGGAGACGCCGCTATTGATGCGGCTTTTCTCGGAGACCCCCGGCGCGTACGAGCGGCGCCGCGTGCACATCCCCATGGGCCGCCTGGCCAAAGCGAGGGAGATCGCCAACGCCGCACTGTTTCTCGCAAGCGACGACTCGAGCTACATCAACGGGTCGACATTCGTGGTCGATGGAGGAATCACGGCCGCGTATGTGACGCCGGAGTAGCGCCACTGGCCTGATTTCGCCGATTCGGGCACAAATGGTCGTATCCCTGAGGGCTCCTTTCGGCCATTCGGGCACAACGGTCGTTTCGCAGTGCTCGACTGCGGCATTCGGGCACAAATGGTCGGGTCCACGGCTGCAGGCGGCCATTTGGGCACAAATGGTCGGCCGGGTCGAGGGTGCGCCGTAACCCAGCTCTGTATCCGGATGCGTGCGATCAAAGGAGTTGTTCGCGGCGGCCGTCGCGACGGCTGCGTTGCTGGCGTCGGCGTGCGGCGGCAGCCCATCGCCGGCGGCGGCCGCCAGCCCGTCGGACAGCCC
>JBOHUQ010000095.1:0-18496 GCA_050734495.1 Candidatus Dormibacteraceae bacterium | reverse complement strand
CCAAGAGCCAGCGTCTCGAGCACGCCAGCAAAGTCGGCCACACGGCGTACAAGCCCAGCGCAGCCAACCTCACTGAGGGCGTGCTGAAGAGTGGAGCGCCCGCGGCATTCACAGACGACCTGAACCTGGTGCGCGGCCAGACCGGAGCGGCGGGTCCAGGGACCACCGCCGGATCAACCAGCTTTCCACAGAATGCCGCAAGAGGCTCGGCCCCCAACGAAACATCCGGCTCGACCAATGAGTCGAACGACGCAGCGGTCCAGACCGCAAAGGGACTCAATGCGTTCACCCTAGCAGCCACGCACGGATTCGTTGTCGAGCCTCCAGACCAGGGTTTGTGCGCTGGCAACGGCTATGTAGTTGAGATGGTCAACCTCAATCTCCAGGTGTTCAGCGACAACCTCACCGCGCTCCAAGCGCCCATGGTCCTCGAAACCTTCTTCAACGAGGTCCTCGCGTTCGCCGCCGGGGACGTGACCATCCAGGGCGACCCCCGATGCTACTGGGACGCCAACACGCACCGCTGGTTCCTGAGCCAGCTCGTCCTTGACCTGACCCACAACACGTCCAGGTTCGACCTGGCCGTGAGCACGACCTCAAGCCCGCTTGGCGACTTCAACCTTTACTCGCTCGACAACACCGACAACTCCAACCCCGGCTGTCCATGCTTCGGCGACCAGCCGACGATGGGCGCCAACCACGACGCGATCTTCATCTCGACCAACGAGTTCTCGATCAACAACCCGGTCTTCAACGGAGCGGTCCTTTACACGATCGACAAGGAAGCCCTGGCCGACGGCGCCGACAGTGCCAACACCGTGGTCGACTTCATCGGACTGGACCTTCAGACCCCGCCCACGCCGGGCCTTCCGCAGGGAACGTGCACCGCGACGGGCGGTCTCGACTGCTGGGCATCGATCCGGCCGACCAGCTCACCCACGTCAGGTGACACGCACTTCGGTGGCGTCGAATATCTTCTCAGCGCGCTCGACTTCGCCAACGCCAGCGACAGCCGGATCGGCGTCTGGGCTGTCACCAACACCAGCAGCATCAGGAAGGATTCGCCCTCCATCGGGCTGCAAGAGACGACTCTCAACAGCGAGAAGTACATCTTCCCCGCCTTCGCGCGACAGAAGGCCGGCCCGATCCCCCTCGGCGATTCGGGTCGCTACAGCTGCGAGCCGCACGTCCCCTCGTGCCCGCACCCGACGCCGCAGACCGAGGGTCCGATCCAGACCAACGACGATCAGATCCAGTCGGCCGTCTACGCCGACGGCCTCGTCTGGGGCGGCCTCGACACCACCATGCCAATCGTTTCGCGGGGCCGCATCGGCATAGCGTACTTCGCGGTCAGCCCCCACCTGACCAAGGGCGGCCTCACGGCGACCATCGCCAAGCAGGGCTACCTGGTCAAAGCGGGCAATGATGTCGAGTTCCCGTCAATTGGAGTCGACAGCCAGGGACACGGAGTGGTGAGCTTCACACTCAGCGGTCCCGACTTCTTCCCCAGCAGCGCATACGCGACCATCGACCGGTCGGGCGTCGGCCCGGTGAAGGTCGCGGCCCTCGGGCAGTCTCCGCAAGACGGATTCACCGAGTACGAGTTCCGCAACGGAGGCAAGGGGGCAGGACCCTTCAGGCCTCGTTGGGGCGACTACTCGGCATCGGTTGCCGTCGGCCAAACGATCTACTTCAGTTCTGAATACATCCAGTACCCGAACTGCTCGGACGCGGCGTTCACGCTCGACACCACATGCGGCGGCACACGAAGCCGAGCCGCCAACTGGGGCACCTCCATCAACAAGCTGGACCTGTCTGCCAACAAGCAGGACGCGTCTGGCAACAAGCGGGACGCGTCTGGCAACAAGCAGGACGTGTCTGGCAACAAGCAGGACGTGTCTGGCGACTGAAGCCTCAGTAGAACCGCCAACCAAAGAGCCTCGCGCGACGTCGCGCGAGGCTCTTGTCTTTCCAGGAGAGCGGCCTAGCCTGGCGCCACCGGGCACATCGCCCCCGATTTGCCAACACGACCGCATGGATTGCTGGGCAGGGCCGGCAGAGTGCCCTGCTTTGGTTCCTTGGCAGGAGCGGCCGCGGGCGCCGAGGCCGGGCCCTGCGCATGCGACACCCCAACCTTTGTCATGACCGTGCCCCGGCCGGCGATGAAGCTCCCGCTGCGGACCGAGGGAAGCCTGGGTTCCGCCGTCGCGACGGCGACGCTTCGCACCGCGGATGGCGCGATCGAAACGTGCTCGCCGATCGTGGCTGTGCCACACGCTGTTGAGACGAGAGCGGCTCCGAGGACCGCCCATTTCAATCGGCTCATCGACCCAGTGTACTGACGGCTTCATACTCGCGCAACCCGATCACCTTGGGTACTGGCCACGGCGTATCTGTTGTACGAAGTAATGACTTTGACCATCCATTTCGCCACGGCCAGGGAAGGCGCGGCATGGCTCGCAGCATCCGTAACTCCCGAAGACCAGCACGATGGAGGCCAGGCCGGCGCAGGCCCGGTCCGAATCCTCATCGTGGAGGATCACACGGTGGTGGCCGAGGGCCTCGCTGCCCTCATCAATCAGCAAGGCGACATGAAAGTGGTTGGACAAGCGGGCAGCGTCGCGGAATGCATCCCGGCCGCCGCAGAGTTGGCGCCCGACGTGATCCTGGTTGACTTTCGCCTCCCCGACGGCACGGGCGCCGAAGCGGCGGCAGGCATGCAGGCCATCCGGCCCGAGGCAAAGCTGATCTTCCTGACGCGCGAGGACAGCGACGCGGCACGGTTTGCCGCGGTCCAGTCCGGGGCGAGCGCCTTCATCCATAAATCGAAAGCTGCATCCGAAGTCGTGACCGCCATCCGGAATGTCGCCCGCGGCCGCATGCTGATCACTCCACGCACCATCGCCACCCTGCTCACCAAACGCAAGGCGATCGACTCCCAGCTCGAGAGCTTGACCGTCCGTGAGAAGGAAGTGCTGCGGCTGATGGCCGAAGGGCTGCCCAGCCGCGGGATCGCCGCCAGACTCGGGATCAGCTACACGACGGTCCGGACGCACATACGAAGCCTGGGCGGCAAGCTCGGCGTGCACTCCAAGCTCGAGGCGATCGTGAAGGCGCGGGAGCTGGGCCTGACTACTTAGTCGCTTCGACCGCCGCCGCCTTGCGGCGCCGGGACCGCTGGCCCGTCTTGGCTCGATGCGGAATGTACGAGCGGTCGCCGATCCACTGGGCGGGCGGAACCACAAGCCAATGCGCCATCTGGTTGAGCGGGCCCGCGTATTGCGAACGGAGCTCTGCAAACTGCTTCCAGCCCACCTCCGTGTCTCGCACGCGATATCCGACTTTGACCAGCCGCTCCACCGCGACCTGGTATTCGTCACGTTCGACGATGCCGTCGGTCGCGGCCTTGAGACCGAAGACCCAGCTCATATCCTCGGCCAGGTGAGTGCCGATCCTGAACATCAACCGCGCCGGGCCCTCTGAGTCATCAACGACTGTGCTCATGGTCAGTACGGCCGCGTCCATCACCGCGCCGAACGAGTTGATCCAGGCTTCGTTGTCGTGGCTGGACCGGAAATAGACGAGGAGCGGGTACGCGAGGTGGCTTTCCAGCACCATGGCCGACCATGCGCGCCACTCGTCGAACGTCTGCTTGAGCTCCGGGCGCATGCCGTGCTTGGCGGCGGTCTCGAGGATCTGAACGCCCGAGGGTGGCGCCCCCGCCATCGCGTCCAGAGAGACAACGAGCTCCTCACGTGCTCGAAACGACTCGTAAAGCGAGAACAGCAGCGTGATCACCAGGGCGGCGAGAGCGACGCCTGTGGCGCTCTCGGCGATGATCACCACGCGCCCGAGACCTTCCTCTGGCACAAAGCCCCCGGAGGTGAGCGGCACCAGCGTCGTCGCCGAGATATAGATCGAGGTCGCGAGATCCTGCGGTGATGGATGAAATTCGTCGGCCAGCCCGTCGATGAGCAGGGCGTAGCCCAACACCAGGGCCATCGCCCATTCCACGAAGAGCGAGATGAGCGCGATCGGGGCGAATGCCGCGAGGCGAGATTCACTGCGATCGATTCGCGAGCTGCGCTGGCTTACCCAACGCCAGACCAGCCACATCGGCCGCACCAAGCGGCGCGCCAGCTGCACCCTGTTCACGGCCGGGCGCGGGAGGACGACCGTCTGAAACAGGTCGTAAAAGACGATGAGGATCAACACCAGCCCGACGACCGACCCCACCTGAGCAACAGTCATACCGGGGATCGTAGGAGAATCAGATACGTGAGCAACCCCGTCTTTGAAGCCGTTCGCACTGTTCTCGCGATCCGCGAGTACCAGGACAAGCCAATTCCAGACGATGTGCTGGGTCGCATCGTCGAGGCGGGCCATCTGTCCGCGAGCGCCAGCAACGTCCAGCCGTGGCATTTCGTGGTCGTGAAAGACCGCGCAGGGCTCAAGGAGCTGGGCTCGCTGGTTGCTCACGGCCCATACATCGCGACCGCCGGCGCAGCCATCGTGGTCGCCATCGAGAAGGCGAACCACCTCGCGATCTCAGACGCGAGTCGCGCGATCCAGTCGATGATCCTGGTCGCCTGGGGAGACGGGGTTGGTTCCAACTGGACCGGCTTCCGCGAGCTGGAAGGCGTGCGCAGCAAGGTCGGGCTGCCGGACAAGTACGAAGTCCTCGCCGTAGTTCCGTTCGGCTACCCGAAGCGAAGGATCGGTTTGGGCAACAAGGAGCGAAAGCCGCTGGCAGAGGTCGCGTCAGCTGAGCGTTACGGCAATCCATTCAAGCTGTAAAGGAAGACAGAATGCAGGAGCGGAGCGAAGAACAGATAATCAGCCGCCTCTTCGAGCTGGAGAACGGCGGCCAGGCAGCCCGGCGGGCGGAGCTGACCGATGATCAGTTCCTGTCTCTGATCCAGGATCCCGACGACGGGCGCGGCTACGTCCTCAGGCACGGAACGGACGAGACGGAGGGAGCGGAGGTGCCGCCCGGAACGGAGTTCTGGGAATACCCCACGTGGGACGAGGCCACGCGGGCTTACGACCAACTGTTGGCGGAATCCGGGCAGGCGGGCGAGCTGGTGGAGGTTGATTCAGAGGCAGAGGTCGGTGATTCGGAAACCGACGGCGCCGAGGTGCGGGACAGGTACTCGGCCAGCGATGAGGACCTGCTGATCGACAGCGAAGGGGTCGACGACTCGGGCGACGTCTCCTGACCTTCTAATGGCGCGCCTGCCCGCCACGTGGCGCGGGTGCAGCTCTGGCAGCGCCCGCTCTACGGCGCCAAACCCTACCTCGGACTAGCGCCGAGGAACCCGGCCGCGGCCTATCAGCATCAAGATCCCCAGCAAGATCAGAAGGCTGGGCCACAGCACGTCGCCGCGCAACCAGCTGAGAAGGCCGAGCTTTTGGAGAAGGAGGTACCCACCGATCAGAAGCAGGGCTGCTCCCCACAAACGGCCGCCGCCCCATGCCCACGGACCGTACCAGCCACCAGGCCCGGGATCGGTGAATGAGGTCGCGCGATCGGGCCAGGCCCGCCACTCATCGCCCGAGGCGACGGGACCTGGCGGGCTGGGTGCCTGGCTCGGCGGAGGCTGAGGGATCGGAGGCGGCACGTTCGGGGGATCGGCGGCCATGGTGGCGATGGTACGCCGAGCACAATGACCGGCTGCGATGTGGCTTCGACGGCTGCTCACTGACGTGAACCGGGTCTCGGGGGACGGTGCTCTCCAAAGGCTTGTTGGTCGTAACGGTAGACCAGACGTGTGTCAAAAGGATGCCCGACGCGACCCCCGCCACTTGTGCCCGAATGGCCGCCTGCCCGGCTCCGGTGGTGGGTGAATGGTTGACGGTCGGGGTGGTTGGTGGTGGGCCGGGCAGGATTTGAACCTGCACAGCTTTCGCGGGTGGTTTACAGCCACTTGAGCTCGCCAATGCCCAGCCGACCCACAGCAGGCAACCGAAACGTCGGAAGCGTGCAGGTAATGGTAGACGCTCGAGTACGAGACCCGGACTCATAGAATGCCACCGTGGCGCGAGGCTATGCCCGGTATGTCCTCGCCGTCATGGTCGGCATCAACTTCCTCAACTACATGGATCGCTACGTCGGCGCCGCGGCCTCGCCGCTGATCCAGAAGGAGTTCAATCTCAGCGACTCGCAGGTCGGACTCCTTGGCTCGGCCTTTCTCCTCGTGTACGCCGTCGCCGCCGTGCCGTTCGGCTACTGGGCGGATCGTGGCGTCCGCAAGACGGTGGTCGCGGCAGGCGTCGCCATCTGGAGCCTCGCCACGCTCTTCACGGGTTTCGCCCACAGCTTTCCGCAGCTGTTTGTAAGCCGGGCCGTCCTCGGGATTGGTGAGGCGGGTTATTACCCCGCCGGCACCTCGCTGCTCTCCGACTACTTCCCCAAGGAACAGCGTGGCCGGACCATGTCGATCTGGGGCGCCGGGAGCACATTTGGCATCGCCGTCGGATTTGCGGGGGGCGGATACATCGCGGAAAAATTCGGCTGGCGGAGCGCGTTCTTTTTCGCAGCGGTGCCCGGGATCCTTTTTGCCTTGCTTGCGTTCGGCCTTCGCGAGCCGCTGAGGGGAAGCGCCGAGAAGATCGGCCGCGCGGTGGAGAGGATCCACGACGCAAGCCTCCGCAACTTCGTCGATCTCTTGAGAATCCGCACTCTGCGCGCGACGATCCTGTCGCAGACCCTGCTGTATTTCGTCCTTGCTTCAAACGCGTTCTGGCTGCCCATCCTCCTCACCCGCCGCTTCAACCTCTCCGTCGGCAAGGCTGGACTCCTGGCAGGAGTGGTGCTGGTGGCAGGAGGCCTCATCGGGACGCTGGCCGGGGGGTGGATCGCCGACCGCCGGTCCAGGAACAATCCTTCCGCGCATCTGCAGGTCGGGATCGCAGGCTTCTTGCTGGGCGCGATCTTCATCACGATCGCGCTCGTCGCTCCGCTCAACGTGGGACCGATCCCCGTGTTCGTGCCCGCCTTCGTGCTCGCCGTGGTTTGCCTCTACCTGTACTCCGGACCATTCACGGCCGTCGCGCAGAACGTCGTCTCCCCGGGCCTGCGTGCGAGCGCCGTGACCATGCTGCTCTTCATCTCACATGTGTTCGGAGACTCGCACTCCACGTTCGACGTCGGGTGGATCTCTGATCGGATCGGCAGCCTTCAGACGGCGCTTCTGATCACGTCACCCACGCTCCTCGTCCTCGCCGCGGTCATCGCTGGGACAGGCCTGGGCACAGTGAGGAGGGATGTCGAGACCATGGAACGCGACTGGGCGGCGCGGTCCGCCCTACCGGCGATCTCCTAGTAGATGAACCCCACGAGCCGGCTGCCCAGCTGACCGGGCTTGATCGTGCGCTCATCGATCACGTCGAACGCGAGCCAGTTCATCTCTGAGACCACCCACGAACCATCTGCGTTGACAGCTTCGACGTAGGCCACGTGGCCGGCCCAGCTCTCCCAGGTCACCATGATCGCGCCCACCTTGGGCGCCGGCCCGACGGGGTAGCCCTGCGCCGCGGCGTTGGCGTACCAGTAACCCGCGTCACCTCGCCACGTGACGTTGCGCTTGGTCGCGACGTACCAGGTGCACCACCCGGCCGGGAATCCCGTCGCCGGGTACGCTCCGAGGCAGCATCCGACGATGTGGGCGTTGAACGAACCGCCGGTGCCGGAGTGCGCAACGATCTGGTAGATGGCTGGGGGCGGCGGGAACGCGCCGCCGACGCCGCCCGGGATCACGAGTGTGATTCCGGCCGTCAGCCGGGTGCTGCGCAGGCGGTTGAAGTCGATGATGACCTGCGGGTCGACCTGGTATTTGGCGCCCAGGCTGTCGAACGTATCGCTGGCCGCCGTGGTGACGACGATGCCGGGTATCGGCGGGATGGTGATCTGCTGACCGGTCGCGACCGAATCGCTCGCGATCAGGTTCGTGTTCGACCAGCGGATCTGGCTGACGGTGACGCCGTACTTGGCTGCGATCGCGGACAGGTTTTCGCCCGCCGCAACCGAGTACGTCATGGGCGTGCGGTTGATGGGGGCGGAGGTCGGAATCGAAACGGGCTTGATGATCGTGCTGTACCGGCCGAGCGACACATCTCCGACCGTGCCGCCCTCGCTCACGACCACCGCTTCAGCGTTCACCGGGCCCAGCCGAGACGTGAGAGCGGAGGGAAAGTTGCGATCCATCGTCGCATAGCTCGAGATCGCGACCGCAACTGCGAGCACGACGGCATGCGTCAGATAACGATGAACTCGCAATTCCTACCCCTAAGAGTGCGAAACCGCCCCGGATTGGGCGACTCCCCTGAGACGGCCGCCACCGTAGCAGATGTCCGGCGAAGGCGTCAACCCCGGAAGCCCGGGCACCGGGCGCCAGGCCGGTCGTGACCCGGCGGCTTCGCCGAACTCGATCTGAATACGAGCTTTCGGCCTCCAGAGAGCCCTCCGGCGAACTGTAGTTCGGGCGCTCAGGCGCTGCCTCATTCGACCGAGAAGGCGGTTCATAAGGCTGTAGAACGCCAGACCCCCTTCGTAACTTGCCCGAAAGGGCCCGGTGATCCGGATGAGCGATATTAAGGGACGCGCGCGCCATGACAATTCTTCACACGCCTGTCTGCGATCTCCTGGGGATCGATGTGCCCATCTTCCAGGCGGGCATGGCCAGGTACACGACCCCGCAACTTGTCGCCGCCGTGAGCAACGCCGGCGGCCTCGGCATCATCGGGGGCCTCGGCCGCTCCCCGGACGAGCTGCGCAGCGAGATCCGGCAGGTTCGAGAGCTCACCTCGCGTCCTTTCGGCGTCAACCACGTCCTCTGCCGGCTCGACCCCGCGGCGTTCCAGGTCACGCTCGCTCAACGCGTTCCTGTTCTCTCGCTCGCGTGGGGCAGATCGGAAGATCTCACCTACCAGGCTCACGAAGCCGGCATGAAGGTGATCCACATGGTCAGCACGCCAGAAGAAGCCGGGCTCGTCGCCAGCGACGGCGCCGACGTCGTCGTCGCACAGGGGACCGAGGGCGGCGGGCACGTGGGGACGATGTCGACCCTGCCGCTCGTTCCGCTCGTGGTCGACTTGGTCGGCGGCGTGCCGGTTCTGGCCGCGGGAGGGATCGCCGACGGACGCGGTCTCGCCGCCGTCCTGATGCTCGGCGCGCAGGGCGCCCTGATCGGCACACGCTTCCTGGCCACCCCGGAGGCGCACGGCAGGGGCCAATCCAAGAACGTCATCCTCAACGCGCTCGGCAGCCAGACCTCTGCGAGCACCTTCTTCGACGAGGTGATGGGGCAGTCGTGGCCCGGCGCGATGGTACGCACCATCAGCCATCCCCTGGTCGAGCGGTGGGCCGATCGCCAGCAGGAATGGGCGGACGCCGCGCCAGAGCTCCGACAGTCGCTCGAGGCGGCCGTGGCCTCCGGGGACCTGGTCCTCGCCGGTGAGTCGGCCGGCCTCGTCCACGACATCGTGCCCGCGGGCGAGCTGGTGAGCCGCATCGTTCATCAGGCGAGAGAGCTGCTGACCAAGGCGAAGGACTAGGGGCCGCCCCTCACGTAGATCGTCTGGCCCGACACGAAGCTCGACTCGTCGCTGCACAAAAAGGCGATCACCGAGGCAATGTCTTCGGGCTGCCCCACTCGCCGCAGCGGGATCTGGGACGCCGCGCCGATCTTGAACGCATCGAAGTCGATCCCCAGGCGCTCGGAGGTCGCACGCGTCATGCGCGTCTCGACAAACCCAGGCGCCACCGCGTTGACGTTGATGTTGAACGGCCCGAGCTCGATCGCAAGCGTCCGCGCCATGCCCTGGAGCCCGGCCTTCGCCGCCGAGTAGTTGGCCTGCCCCCGATTGCCCAGTGCCGAGGTCGACGACAGGAAAACCATCTTTCCGTACTTCTGCTCGACCATGTGCCTCTGCGCCGCCCGGGCGCACAGGAACGTTCCCTTCAGGTGCGTATCGATGACCGCGTCCCAATCCTCGTCCGTCATCTTGTAAAGCAGGTTGTCGCGCGTGATTCCCGCGCAGGCGACCATGATGTCGAGCTTCCCGAACTCCTTCACAGTCCGCGCGACCATCGCCTCGACCTGGTCGCGATCGGTGACGTCGCACGCAATGCCGACGCCGTGGATCGGCGCGGCCACCTCCGTCGCGGGTGCGAGGTCCATGTCGGACACGGCCACCTTCGCCCCTTCCGCGGCCAACTGCTGAGCCGTCGCCGCTCCGATCCCCCGACCGCCACCCGTCACGAGCGCGACTCTGCCCTGGAACCTCAAACGGTCTCCGTGTCAAGCGCCGTGCCGCCGTCCTTGCGCGGGTCGGACGCGCCGTGCAGGAAACCGTCCGGCTCCACCACGATCAGCTGGGGCCGGGCGAAGTACGAGTCGTAGTTCAGCGTCCGCCGGTTCACGTTGTAACCGCGCTTCTCGAGCCCGCGGCAAACCATCGAAGGAATCCGCGCCTCCGCCTGGACCACGTCGCCCTGGAAATCGATCCGCGGAGCGCTGACGGCTTCGACGGGCGACATCTCGTGGTCGATCACGTTGACCAGCACCTGGAGGACAGCCGTGACGATCTTCGTGCCACCCGGCGCGCCAAGCACGACTCGAAGCCGGCCCTTGTCGAACACAAACGTCGGCGTCATCATCGTCATGCGAGTCTTGCCCGGGCGCACTGAGTTGGGCCGCCCAGGCCGCGGGTCGAAGCAGTTCATGTAGTTGTTGTAGCCGAACCCGAGGCCGGGAGTCACGACACCGCTTGACGAGCCGAGCGTGTGCGTCAGCGACACCGCATTGCCGGCGTCGTCGATCACGCACACATGGGTCGTGTCGGGACGATCGTGCGCGCGGGCGCCGGCGGCGACCACCTCGCGTGCTTTGGCCGCGTACTGCTTGTCGGTAAGCGCGCCCGTTGGTATGTCGATGAACTTCGGATCGGCCAGGTGCAGCTCGCGGTCTGCCATCGCCCAAGCCATCGCCTCGACCAGAACTCGTGCCGCCTCGCTGCTGGGCCAGCCGTGAGCGCGCAGGTCGAAACCCTCGAGGAAGTTCAACATCTGGAGGAGCGTCAGCCCTCCCGCGGGCGGACCGGCCGCCACGACCTGCCGGCCGCGATAAGTGCCTCTCAGCGGCTCGGTCACGTTGACGGTATATGAGGCGAGGTCGTCCTTCGTGATAAAGCCTCCGTTGGTCTCGAAGTCGGCGGCGATCTCATCGGCGAGCTCGCCCCTGTAGAAGATGTCCGGGCCTCCGCGGGCCAGTCGTTCAAGCGTTCGCGCGTAATCCGGCTGCACCATCCGCTCACCTACCGCGTACAGCGCGCCGTCAAGCGTGTAGATCGAACGAGCCTCGTGCGTGGCCTGGATCCGCTTGTGGTTCGGAACCACGTCGGGCCCGTAGTCGGTGGTCCAGTACCCGTGCATGAACCCGCTGACCGGGAACCCCTCGCGCGCGAGTGGAATGGCCGGTTCGATCGCCTGCTCCCAGGTGATCGAGCCGAAGCGCGTCAGTGCCTCGTGCAGCCCCGCCACGGTCCCCGGCACCCCGACCGACTGGTACCCGACGTCGTTGACCCAGCCGTCGAGGACATACCCGTAGCGATCGGCTGCCTCGCGGATGAAGAGGTGCTCCCATTGGTCCTCGCGCGTTCGCGACCCGGCCGTGGCATAGAACTCGAGGAGCGTGTCGCCCCCGGTCGGGCTGTGCACGAGCATCACGCCGCAGCCCCCGATGCCGCACATCTGCGGATCGATCACGCCCTGCACGAACGCGCACGTGACGGCGGCGTCCACCGCGTTGCCGCCACGCCGCAGGACCTCGAGTCCTGACTCGGCGGCCTGCGGCTGCGGGCACACGATGATCGCCATGTGAAGGTAAGTTAGATCAACGCGAGAGCCGGCTGGTTCGCCAGCTCGCCTCGGGAGGCTCGATCGTGAACGTGCTGCCTTCTCCACGAGCCGTCTGCACGTGGATGGTTCGGCCGTGGCGCTCGAGCACCCGGCGCGCGGTGGCGAGCCCAAAGGCCGCTTCGTAACCTGGGCATCAGATCTCCCGTTGCTAGTCGGCGTGGGCGCGACCCGATGAGCTCGTGGGCGCCCGCGCCGCTGCGCCGGTTGGCGCTGACGCTGGTCGCACTGGTGGCCGTGGTGATTCCAAGCGTGGCCACGCTATGGGTGCTGACGCCGTCGACAGCCGACGTACAGCAGCGCGTGCGAGAACGGACCGACACCCTGGGCGTGGTGATGCTTCGGGAGGATGAGGTTCCGAAGGTACTGGCGCAGGCCGTCGTGGCCACCGAGGACGAGAGCTTCTACTCACACCACGGCATCGACTCGATCGGCCTCGGCCGGGCCTTGCTCTACGACGTCTCCAACACCTGCGCCTGCCAGGGCGGCTCAACCATCACCGAGCAGCTCGCCAAAGACATCTACCTGGGAGGCTCGGACCGTGGCTACAACAAGCTCGAGGACCTCGTCCTGGCCCTCAAGATCGAGCAGGTGATCGGCAAGCGGCAGATCCTGGCTGACTACCTCAGCGTGATCCCTACTGGCGTGAACCGCTACGGGGTGAGCGCGGCGTCCTGCGTCTACTTCCACGCCCCGTTGACCAGCCTTACGCTGGGCCAGTACGCGCTCCTGGCGGGCGTCACGCAGGCGCCATCGCTTTACGACCCGACAGTCGACCCGGCCGCCGCCCTGGCGCGCCGAAGCCACGTGCTGTCGGCCATGGTCGCAGACGGCATGATCTCGAGGAACCAGGCGGTCGCTGCAAACTCAGAACCCGCGCTCGCGCCCTCCGGACCGGGCTGCTAAGCGCGAACTTCCCATACGGCCGCGCCCTTCAGACGCGGGCGATCACCCCGACCAGGCGAGCGGAGAGGTCGCGTCGAAGCCGAGGTTGAAGGTGACCTGGATCGGCTTGACGACCGGGGCCACGGGCGCCGGGGATGGCGTTGGACTTGGCAGCGGTCCGTTGTGCGGGCCGCCTGGAGAAGGACTCGGAGTGGGAACCGGGCTTGGCGGCGGCGGATTGTAGGCGTTCTTCGGGAGGAACCAGAGCTGGAACGGCGCGACCGGGCCGCCCGGGGCGAGATAGGCGATCCCGCTACCGTCAGGTGCCCAGGTGGGCTGCGCGACAAGTTGGTTCGAGATCACCGTCTGGAATCCGCTCAGGCTCGAGCCGTTCCAGGACGCAAGTGTGAGGTACGCAACCTGCTTCTGATAAGTGCAGATCATGGCGAGGGTCACGCCGTTCGGTGAGAGGGCAGGTTGCCCGCACCCAGAACCGGTAGGCGTCAGCGCCCTGCCGGCCGACCCGGCGCGGTTCGTGAACCACAGCTGCCCGGTCCGGTTGCCGTTCTCGTCATAGGTGTACTTCGTGTAGATGATCCCGCCCGGGACCGGTAGCGGCTGCATGTCACCACCTGTGTAGCTGTTGGGGATGGTCCAATCCCTACCCTGACGGATTGAGCCGCCTACGGGCACCGCCCACACCGCCATGTCGACGTCGAAGTAGTTGGCGCCGACGTACTTGGGCCCGTCGTAGCTCATCCAAAGCGTCCTCTGGTCAGCGCTCAGCTTCGGGTAGAACGACCAGGCATTCGCCCCGCTGTCCCAGGCGTTGCGAGGCGACGCCGCGTTGCTCGTCAGCTGGCTGGTCACGCCTCCGTATAGCGTGAGCACGTATACGTCGGAGAAGGCCGGGCGGAGCTGGACCGCGAGGAGGTGGCTGCCATCGGGATAAAGGGCGGGCTGGGTCCAGCCGTTTTCGGGCGTGAGCTGGTGGAAACGGCCGGCGCTGAAGCTGTAAATGGCGCCGGACTGCACCAGATAGATGGTGCCGGGCAGAGTGAAAGCATGGGCGCGCGGAGTCGCGGCGGTGGGTTTTTGCGGGGGGGCGACCGCCTTCGACTGGCGTGATCCCAAGTAGATGTAGGACGTCACCCCGGTAACCGCCATCAGCACCGCGAGGCCGAGCGCCAGCACGAACTTCGGGATCATGGGAAGTACTGGTGCACCAGCGGAAGGATCAGGCCCCAGTTCGGGGTGAGGCTGCCCTCTGGAGCGCCCGAACGCGCGTAGGGCGGCAGGAGCAGAAGCTGGTGGATGGAGTCCGGGTTGTCGAAGCTTGCGGCGAGGGGCACGAGACGGGCCACCTTGTCCAGGCCGATGCTCGTCTTGAGCTCGCCCCCGATCGCGGCGGCGAGGGCCGGGATGTCAGAGGGGCCCACCTGTTTGGCTTTCAGACGTATCGCCTGGAGCACCTGTTGCTGTCGCTTGGAGCGGCCGTAGTCACTCTGCAGGTCGCTGTGCCGGGAGCGGACGTACTCCATCGCGTGTATCCCGTCCAGGTGCTGCGGCCCGGCGAGCACCGCAACCCGCTGAAAGCCATAAGGCCAGTTGCCGTAAATGTCCGACGGGTAGTAGTCGTCCATGACCGGGCTGTTGGTGACGATGTCGATGCCACCGATCGCATCGATGACTTTGATGAGCCCAATCAAGCCCACCCAGATGTAGTCGTCAACGTGAACACCGAAGTCCTGCTCCACCGTGGCGATGGCGGCGCCCGCCGAACCATATGAGTAAGCCCCATCGATCTTTCCAGAACCGCCAGTGGACAGGTGCACGTAAAGGTCGCGCGGGATCGAGAGCATCGTGACCTCTTTGGTCGCCGGGCTCACACGCACGAGGATCATCGACTGAGTGAGGACGTGGTCTGCGCTGAACTTCGAGTCATCGTCCGAACCAAGCAGCAGGACTGTGAACGCGCCTGGCGATGCCGCGCTTGGCGCCGGTGACGGTGACGGCGAGAAAAGGATGGTGAGCGGCGAAGGTGAAGGGACGTTGGCCGCCTGGCCCGTCTCCTGGAGCGCGGTCGCCGCCGCTGGGAGAAAGTAGGCGAATCCGCCCGCCACCGCCGAGATGGCGACCGCAAGTGCAACAAGAATGATGGTGGTCAAAGGGCTCAGACGACCGCGCGATGCGCGGGCGCGGTGCCCCGGTCTCATACCGAGCGGCACAGGGCAAAAAGTGTAACCCGAGGTGCGGTTTAGGTTTGTAAGCGGGTTGTTAACGCTTGCGTGTTAGTGCCTAGCCACCGCAAGCTCCACAGCCTTGACCACAAGCAAGATGACCGCCACCACGAGATAGCCGCTGAGAGTGAGCATCGCGATCCTGCGTGCCGGCGACCACACGGGGCGTTCGAGCAGGGCGAGGGCCGGCATTCGCCAGTTCCCGCGCTCGGCGCGGGAAACCTGCGGTACCGGGGGGGCGCCCCTTCCGGAGATCCACAGCCATATCCCTCCTCCCACCAGGACGACCGCCATCACGGACGCGATCACGATGACCAGCCGGGTCACGTCGATCGTCGGGATCACGGTGGTCACGACGAGCACAAGTGAGAGGAGCAGCAGAACGCTGACGATGAAGCCGGCGACCGCGTTCAACCAGGCCCTGTTGACCCACGGGCCGAGCACTGCGCGGTCGTTACATAGAAGGACGAGGAAAACTGTCGCGCTGGGGAGCAGGATCCCGGCGAGCGCCTGAACCGCCGTCGTGATCAATCCGAGTGGGGCGCGCGGGATCAGCGTGATCGCGGCCGCCAGCACCACCATCGCCGTGTACGAGCTGTAGAAGAGCTTCGCTTCGCGCACTCCCCGATGCAGGGAATGGCGCAGGCCGAAGATGTCGCCGAAAGCGTATGACGTCGCGAGAGTGACGGCCGACGCGCCGACGATCGAGGCGTCGAATAGCAGCAGGGCGAAGATCGCGCCCGTGAGCGGATTGATGTGCGTCATCAGGCCCCGGGCCAGGGTCAGGGCGCTGTCGAACTTTCCGAAGTCGGCCGACCCGGTGAACGCGGAGGCGGACGCCATCATGATGCAGGCGGCGCCGATCACGACCACGAACGCCCCGAGCACGGTGTCCGCCTTCTCGTAATCGAGCCAGCGCGGCGTGATCCGCTTGTCGATCACGTTGGACTGCTGAAAGAACAGCTGCCACGGCGCGACCGTGGTTCCGACGATCGCGATGATCAGGAGGGCGGCGTTGGATGTAAAGCCACCCAGCACGCTCGGCCGAACAAATCCCTGGATCGCACCGCCCGGATCCGGGTGGCTGAGGACGACAAGCGGAAAGACCAGCAGGCTGGCCGCGACGAAGACGAACATCGCGCGCTCCCAGCGCCTGAAGTTGCCGGTCACGGTGATGCCGACGAGGATGAGGGCCGCCAGCGGCACAACCACGTAAGGGCTGTACCCGAAGTACTGCCCGGCATAGCTGATGCCGATGAATTCCGTGGCGATGGTCAGAAAGTTCAGCAGGAAAAGATCTCCCACCGAGAACCAGGCCCAGAACCTTCCGAAGCGCTCCTTGATCAGCCTCGCGTGGCCCACGCCCGTCACCGCGCCGAGGCGCACCACCATCTCCTGGTTGACGATCAGGACTGGGATCAGCAGCACCAGCGTCCACAACAGCGAGTAGCCGTAGTTCTGGCCGGCCTGCGCGTAGGTGGAGACGCCGCCGGCGTCGTTGTCGCCGACCATGACGATGATTCCAGGCCCGACGATCGCGGCCAGCGTGAGCAACCGGCGGCGCCACGTGCGCCGAGGGGCCACATCGCTGAGCCGGATCGTCCCGAAGGCGCCGTGGATGTCGCCCAGGTGCGCTTCGTCGAGTACCGCTGACGTCGGGGTCAAGCGCGAGTCCTTCTCAAGCGGCTCGCGCTCGGACACTGCTGTCTATACGCCGCTGCTGGCTTCGACCCGGTTGCGCCAGTCCTCTGGGACGAGCGCCTCCAGGAGGTCATCGACTGACACCGCGCCGATCAGGTTGCCGGCGTTGTCGATCACCGCAAGGGCGGTGAGGTTGTAGTCCGCCATCATCAGAGTGACGTCCGCGAAGTCGGCGCCGGCGCCGATGGTGCAGTTGGTCAGCTCCAGGTCTTCGATCTTTTTCGTAGGTTCCGCCCGAACGAGGTCCGCCACGGCGACGCTCCCTACGAACTTCCCGCTCTCTTCGGTGACGAACACCATGCTGAGCAGCTGGTGGGGCGCCTTGTCGTCGATCCGCACCGCCTCGACCGCCATGTCCACGGTCGACCCGCGCGGGACCCATATGTAGTCGGGGCTCATCATTCCGCCCGCGGTCGTCGGGTGGTACTGGAGCAGCTTGCGCATCTTGTGCTGCTGGTTCGGCGACATCAGGTTCAGCACCGGCAGGCGCCGCTCCTGGTCCAGCTCGCCGAGCAGGTCCGCCGCATCGTCCGGCGCCATCTTGTCGAGCACCCGCGCCGCCTCCTCGTTGGAACGCGTCTTGATGAACTCCGCCTGGTGCTCCGGATCAAGCTCTTCGAATATGTCAGCGGTGAGCTCGGCGTCTCCCTGGACGGCCTTGATGATCTCCTCGCCCTCGGCATGCGATGCGCCTTCGACTATGTCGGCGATCTGTGCGGGATGGAGCCGGCGCAGCCGCTGAAGCGGCATGAGCAGCCTGGCCGTCGGGACATGTCCGACGAACGGCTGCACATCTCTCCAGTCGAGGATCGCGTGACGGCGCAGGTCGGGACGGCCGCGCCTTGGCACCAGCCGGCGCAGCATTGCCTGCGGGCTTCGGTCGATGCCTTGCAGCCGCCAGCCCTCCTCCCCATGCGCGATCACGAGGTCGTGGGCCTGCACGATTCGCCCGCGCGCCACGTCGACCAGGTGGCGGCCGAGCACGTCGGAGGCGAGCAGCACTTCGCCGGGCCTGCGTTGGAATGGCTGCGTCTGAAGCGTGTGCGTGTTGAGACGCACCGCTCCTGGCGCGAGCTTGTCGACCAGGTCGATGCCCACGAAGACGTCCTGCGTGCCGACGCGGACCTTCAGCCCGGTGATCGGCGGATACCCGCCGCCTTCCGCCAGCTTGACGATGAAATCCTCGACACGGCCGACCTCGGCACCCGCCGGGTTCAGAACCGGGCTGCGCAGCAGTTGCGTCAGCATGAGCCTTCGTTTCTCTCGGGTCTTGCCCGCCTCGTCCACGTGTCCGTTCCTTTCCTGGTCAGTCATTTGAATCCCTAACTCCACGACCATGTGATGGCCGGCGCCAGCCCATTATCCCGCCCTACGACGGTCGATTAGGATCGGGCCCACATATGGCACGGCGGGTACGGTGATGACGTGGCTCGAGGAGCAAGCCTCCGACCCTCGCTGGCGGGTAGGTGAGGGGTGGCGATCGCGCTGCAGCGCATCGGCCGCGAGAACGTGTCTCACCTCCACACGGGTTCCGTTTGCGTTAAAGAGGGTCGCGCGCAACTGGCATGATGGGACGGGATGACGGACGCCGGCATACCTGATATCGCTACCCAGGATCCGCTCAGCGCCGAAGATCTGCGCGTGATCAATGCGTACTGGCGTGCGGCCAACTACATCTCGGTCGGCCAGATCTACCTGCTCAACAATCCCCTGCTGACGGAGCCGCTGAGCCTCGACGACATCAAGCCGAGGC
>JBOHUQ010000094.1:0-32807 GCA_050734495.1 Candidatus Dormibacteraceae bacterium | reverse complement strand
CCCTCCACCTCGACCTCGAGCGACTTGACCGGCTGCTTGAACTTCTTCAGCAGCAGCACCGCGTTGAGCCCGGTGCAGCCGCCGAGCGCTCCGAGGAGGAGCTCGGTCGGGCGCATCGCAGAGTCGTCGCCGAAGACCGGCGGCTCATCGATCGATGCGCTGTGTCCTGACGCGGACTCGATGTCGAAGCGGACTTTCTGACCCGTCCATTTAGCGGTGACCTTCGCCATCTCTAGGCAACATCCTGACGCGTGAGCAGGATCGAAGTGAGCGCCGCCCCGGCCAGCGCGATGGCGGCGAGCACGATCACCGACGGCCACAGGTCGGCCTCGACGGCACCCGGCACCGTCTGGTTGCCGATGTGTGCGAGCAGGGACTCGGCGTAGTGACGGATGGAGAGTGATGCCGGACCCTTGCCCAGGCTGGCGACACCTGCCTCCCAGATGAGCACGTAGCCCAGCCCGAAGATCAGCGCGTGCCTGACCCGCAGGCCGAAGGCCGTGAACACCGCGACGTAGGCGAATCCGGCCAGCGCAGTCGATGCCGTGACCGCCCAGAGCGCCTGCGAGCTCGCGCCGGCGAGGACCACCGCCAGACAGACCGGTCCGAGGGTGAGCGGTAGAACCACGGTCAGCGTCGCCGCCAGCGCGACGAGCACCACCTTCCAGCGGGCGACCGGTCGCAACCATATATAGACGAGGGTCCCGTCCTGCGCGAGATCGCCGAGCGAAGAGGTCGAGAAGACCAGGGCGACGACCGGGACGTAGAGCGCCAGCGCGGCGAGGTCGACCAGCGCGAAGACGTCGGTCTCGCGGCTCGCGTAGTCGCTGACGCGCACGGCGTACGCGATGAGGTCTAGCAGCGCGCCACCGGCGAGGAATGCGAGCAGCCGCCCGCGCGTCACGGAGGTTCGCAGCAGGATCCGGTAGAGCGAGATCAAGGCGAGCGCCTCGCCACGAGATACCGGAAGACGCTCTCCAGGTCGTCATCGAGGGGTGCGAGCTCGAGGAGCCGCAGGCCGAGCTCCTGGACGAGTCGCGGCAGGCGTCGCCGGAACGGCGACACCGTCCATGTGTCGATGACGATCGCGTTGTCGCCCGCCGTCTGGACGGCCGACACGGTGCCCGAGCCCATCAGGCCCGAGGCAAGGCGAAGCGGGTCGCTCGAGCGAAGCCGGATCCGGTGCGGGCGGTCGTCCAGCAGCTGGCGGATGGCGTGAAAGTCACCTTCGGCGGCCAGCTTGCCTTCGGCGAGGACGAGCACGGTCGAGCTCAGCTCCTGGACCTCTTCCAGCACGTGGCTCGAGACCAGCACGCAGCGGTCTTCCGCCCCGAGCCGGATGAACAGCTGAGCCATGCGGGCGCGCTGGCGCGGGTCGAGCCCGTTCAAGGGCTCATCGAGGATGAGGATCCGCGGCCCGTGCACGATCGCCTGGGCGATCTTCACGCGCTGCCGCATCCCTTTCGAGTAGCTGCTCAGGTGGCGGCCGTCGTCGGGGTCGAGCTCGACGGTCTCGATCGCCTTGCGCGCCGCGCCCGTCGGATCCGGCATTCCGTCGAGCGATGCGGCCATGGCGACGAACTCGAGGGCGTTCACGCCGGGCGGCAGGCGCTCCTGCTGCGGTACCAGGCCGATGACCTTGCGAATCTCGCCCGATGACCGCGGATCCTGGCCGAGGACGCGCACCGAACCCTGAGACGGTGACGTGAGCCCGCACAGGATGCGGATCAGCGACGACTTGCCGGCGCCGTTGGGCCCGAGCAGCGAGGTCAGGCCGCGCCCGATGTTGGCCGTCAGGCCGCTCAGTGCGACCACGCCGCCGTACCACTTGGCGACGTTCCTGATCTCGATCATCGGCGGCCCTCGGCCCGGTATCGCAGGACCAGGAGCGCGATCGCACCCAGCACCCACGCCGCGACCGCCGAGGCCATCTGCCAGGTGGGTACATTGATCGTGCTGGCGCTCTGGTAGAAAAGGAAGACGAGCTGGAACGGCAGCTGGTTCACGTTGAGAAGCGCGACCCAGTCCGGCGCCTTGAGCGGACCCTCCAGGATGCCGAGGGCCGCGCCGGTGAGCAGGAATCCCAGGATGATCCCCGCCGCCGCAAAGGCGTTGCGATCGGTGAGGCTCGAGATGGCGAGCGCCACGGATCCGAAGAAGACGGCCAGCATCAGCCCGCTGCCGGCCACCTCGCCCAGGGTCTCCAGGCTCCTGGCGAGGCCGCTCGGGCCGTGGCCGAACAGCGAATAGCCGGCGAACTCGATCAGCACGGGGCCGGTGGTGACGATGGCCAGCACAGCCCAGACGGCAACCAGCTTCGCGAAGATATACGTGGTCGGTCCCAGGTTCGAGGTCATGTACATCCGCAGCGTTCCGTGCCTGCGATCCGGGCAGATCAGCTCGGGCGCGGTGAGCGCCACGAATATGTAGATCGCTGCGCCGATGAACTGGTAGAAGTCGGGGTAGCCGGGCAGCCGCGTGTCGGGCGGGGCGACTGTGGCGACCACGATGAGGACGAGGCTGGGCAGGTAGGCGAGCGCGATCACGATGACCGGCACGACCTTGTAGCGCGCGCTCCGCTTGAGCCCGAGCACCCAGAACATGGAGTGGAGGACCAGCGTCCAGAACGAGTAAAAGGCGCCGAGCCGGACGCCCTCGTAGTGCTGAAACCGGCGGTCGGCGATCTGCGCTTGGGCGCTCATCGGGCGGGCGCCTCGTCGAGGTCGAACAGCTCGCCCAGCGTCGCGGCGCCTCTCTCCATCCGGCGCAGCTCGAGGTCCAGCTCCACGACTCCCGCCACGACCGACTCCTGAACTCCTTCCGCCGATGACGGCACGGTGAGGCGAAGGTCGTCCTTGGCGGTGGCGGCCAGGCCCTTGGCCGAGAGAAAGTCCGCGAGCCGCTTCGCGCCGGCAACGACCTCTACCACGATCGGCGTGTCGCCGCCGAGCAGGCTCTTTACGCTTCCGCTGCGCGCGACCTTGCCGCCTTCGAGCATCACGATGTAGTCGCTCACCTGCTCGACCTCACCCAACAGGTGGGACGAGATGAGGACGGTGAACCCGAGGTCCGTGCCGATTCGGCGCACGAGCGCGAGCATGTCGTCGCGCTGGATCGGGTCGAGGCCGTTGGTCGGCTCGTCGAGCAGGACGAGCTCCGGGTCGTGCACCAGCGCTTGAGCGAGCTTCACGCGCTGGCGCTGGCCGGTCGACATGGTGCCGATGGGACGGAAGCGCTCCTCGCCCAGGCCGACCTCGAACAGGACCTCGCTCGCCCGCACCACCGCAGCGCGGTGCGGAATCCCGCGCATCTCCGCGAAGTGACGGACCAGTTCGTTGGCTTTCACGTCGGGGGGAAACCGGTCGTCTTCCGGCGCGTAGCCGATCCGCTGGCGCAGCTTGTAGCCGGCCCTCAACGGGTTCATCCCGAGCACCTCGAGCCTGCCCGCGTCAGGCCGGAGCGCGCCGAGGAGCAGGCTGATCAAGGTGGTTTTGCCGGCGCCGTTCGCGCCGAGCAGGCCTGTCACTCCCTTCTGCAGCTCGAAGGTGACGTCGCTCAATGCCAGCACCTGGCCGAACTTGCGGTGCACGTGGTCGGCAGTTGCGATCGCCGCCATCGCGCGGAAGTCTAGCGAGAGGGGGCAATAGACTCATCTTGCATATGCCTGACGACGTGCGCTCCCGGTTCGCGCCGGTCGCCGTGAACTACACGCGTTCCACGTTTCACTCATCATCCGAACGCCTGCAGGAGGTGCTCGACCTCGCTCGGCCGAAGCCTGGCGATCTCGCTCTCGATGTGGCGACGGGCACCGGCAACACTGCTTTCGCGCTGGCGCCGCACCTACGCCGCGTGATCGGGCTGGACGTGACGCCGGAGATGCTGGACCAGGCCCGCCGGCTCACCGCCGAAAGGGGCGTGAACAATGCCGACTGGGTGCTGGGCGACGTGGCGGCCCTGCCTTTCCAGGACGAGACTTTTGACCTGTACACCGTGCGCGCGGCGCCGCATCACTTCGCGGACGTCGATACGTTCCTCAGCGAGGCGTTTCGCGTCTTGAAACCCGATCGGGACGCGGCTCTCATCGATAGCTCTCCGCCGGCGGCGGCACGCGATGCGCTGCACGAGGTCGAGGTGCGGCGCGATCCCTCCCATGTCAGGGCGCTGACGGTCGAGGAATGGTCGCGGCACTTCGAGCGCGCAGGCTTCGAGATTGAATTGGCGTCTCGGCGAGAGCTCGATTGGGACTACGACGAGTGGATGCGCACCATGGCCGTCGACCCGGCGCTGGCCCGCGAGCTGGCGATGGTGATCGAAAGCGCGCAAGGCGAAGCGCTGGCTCAGCTGCACCCGGAGCGGCGCGAGGGAAAGCTGCGCCATGCCTACTGGCACTGCCTGATCCGTGCCCACAAGAATGGTTGAGTCACTTCCGCGCCCGCCGGGGCAGGTGGCGCGTGGCGGCGGATGGGGGGGTTCGGTTGGTCCTGGCTGAGGGAGAGGTGATTCTGCTGGTCGACAAGGTCGGGCGCCGGCACCGCGTGCGCCTGAAACCAGGCGAGCGGCATTCCCTGCACAACGGCGTGATCGACCACGACGCACTGATCGGCCGGTCCGAAGGCGTGATCGTGACCACGCAGATGGGCGCGCGCATGCTGGCGGTTCGGCCGACGTTCGCCGAGCAGGTCACGGGCCGGGTGCGCCAGGCGCAGCCGATCTATCCGAAGGACCTCGGAGCGATCCTGGTCGGAGCGGACATCCACCCCGGGGCGAAGGTGCTCGAGGCCGGAACGGGAACCGGCGCTCTCACGCTCGCGGTGCTTCGTGCGGTGGGGCCCGGGGGACAGGTCGTGAGCTACGAGCAGCGAGCGGAGTTCCAGGAGGCCGCGAGGAAAGCGATCGTCGACACGCTCGGCAACCTGCCCGGCAACCTGACCCTCAAGCTCGGGGACGCCTACCTCGGCTTCGACGAGCGCGACCTCGACCGGGTCCTGCTCGATCTACCGGAGCCGTGGCAGGCGGTGCCGGGCGCCAAACTGGCGCTCCGGGCCGGCGGCATCCTGTTCGCCTTCTGCCCGAACGTAAGCCAGGTCCAGAGGTTCTTCGACTGTCTGCGCGAGGTTCGCGGGTTCGGGATGCTCGAGGTCTACGAGCTGCTCCAGCGAGGTTGGACGGTGCGCGGCCGCAGCCTGCGTCCGTCGCACCGCATGGTCGCCCACAGCGGGTTCCTATGCTTCGCGCGCCGTCTGGCGGAGGACGAGCTGTTCGAGCCGGAAGGCGAGGGCTTCCGTTAGCCCGGAACCTTTTCCTTGGGGGACCGTTTGATTCGTATGAGGCGCCGCGCCAGGCTCGTGGCCCTACCGATCGTCGCAGCAATCGTCCTCGCCTGCGGCGCCTCTTTAGTCGTCTTTCACCACGCCATCGCGCTCGCGCTCGGCCCGGGTTCAAGCGGCTGCGGCGGAGGGTAGTCCAGCCTTACTTCCGCGAGCGGATAGCATTTGGGGCGATGAGCACGTTCCCGGACGGATCGCAGAGACCCGTCCAGGTCACGGTAACCGGCGCGGCCGGCCAGATCGGGTACGCGCTCCTCTTCCGAATCGCCTCCGGCCAGATGCTGGGCCCTGACCAGCCGGTCGTCCTCCGGCTGCTCGAGATCGAGCCGGCGATGAAGGCACTGGAAGGCGTCGCCATGGAGCTCGACGACTGCGCCTTCCCGCTGCTGCACGACATCGTCCTCACGAGCCAAGCGGAAACAGCCTTCGACGGCACCTCGTGGGCGCTCCTGGTCGGTTCCGTTCCGCGCAAGGCCGGCATGGAACGAGGCGACCTGCTGTCGGTCAACGGCGGCATCTTCGCTCCGCAGGGCAAAGCGATCGCCAAGCGCGCGGCCGGCGATGTGCGAATCCTGGTCGTCGGCAACCCCTGCAACACCAACTGCTATATCGCGCGAATGAATGCCCCTGAGATCTCGGCCGAGCGGTGGTTCGCGATGACCCGGCTGGACGAGAACCGGGCCAAGACCCAGGTGGCGAGGAAAGCAAAGGTTCCGCTCAAGGTCGTCACGAACATGGCGATCTGGGGCAACCACTCGGCGACCCAGTATCCCGATGCGCGGAACGCTCGCATCGCCGGCATGGGCGTCTTCGACGTGATCACGGACCACGGCTGGCTGAAGAAGGACTTCATCAAGACGGTGCAAACGCGCGGTGCGAAGGTGATCGAGGCCCGAGGCCTGTCGTCGGCGGGGTCGGCCGCCAACGCCGCGATCGACTCGGTCCGGAGCATCCGCGAGGTGACTCCGTGGGGGGACTGGCACTCGCTGGCCGTGGTCAGCCACGGCGAGTACGGGGTGCCCGAGTGGCTTCAGTTCGGATTCCCGGTTCGTTCCGACGGCGCCAACTGGGAGGTCGTGCCAGGCCTGCAGCACGACGATGACGCAAAGGAGCGAATCCGGATCACCACCGAGGAGCTGATCCAGGAACGCGACCTCGTGAAGGACCTCGTCCCGAGCTGAGTTCCGAACGCCCTTCGGCATGTTTGGCGTGAACCGAACCCTTGGAGTGCCATCTAATCTGAGCAGGTGAGCGTCACGCTCGACCGGCACAGCTTCCCCTTCACGGCGATCGTGGGCCAGGAGTCCATGAAGCTCGCCCTGATCCTGAACGCCATCGTGCCCACCGTCGGCGGCGTGCTCATCCGCGGGGAGAAGGGGACCGGCAAGTCGACGGCCGTCCGCGGGCTGGCGCGTCTTCTGCCCGAGCACGAGGTCGTCGAGGGCTGCCACTTCGGCTGCGACCCCACCGACCGCGAAGCGCTGTGCGCAGACTGCCGGTCGAGACTCAAATCAGCCGGGGTGCTGCCCATACACAAGCGACGCATGCGCGTCGTCGAGCTCCCCATCAACTCGTCCGAAGACCGCGTGGTGGGGACCATCGACATCGAGGCGGCCCTGCGCACCGGGACCAAGCGCTTCGAGCCGGGCGTGCTCGCGGAGGCCAACCGGAACATCCTCTATGTCGACGAGGTCAACCTCCTCGACGACCACATCGTCGATGTCCTCCTCGACGCCGCGGCGATGGGCGTCAACGCGGTGGAGCGGGAAGGCGTGTCATTCGCGCACCCGTCTCGCTTCATCCTCGTCGGCACGATGAATCCGGAGGAGGGCGAGCTGAGGCCACAGCTGCTCGACCGCTTCGGGCTGTGCGTCGACGTCGAAGGCATTCGGGACCCCGATCAGCGCGTCCTCATCGCCGAGCGTGACGCCGCGTTCACGCGGGGCGATCACGAGTTCACCAACGAATTTGCTGCCGCTGACAGCAATCTCTCGAGGGCGCTCGCGGAAGCGATCGCCGCCGTCAAGAACGTCCACGTCACCCGCGGCCACGTGCGACTCATCTCCTCGATCTGCGTCGAAGCGGCGGTGCTCGGACATCGAGCCGACGTCGTCATAGACCACGCCTCACGCGCCCTTGCCGCATATCGCCGGCACGCGACACCGAGCCGCGAGGACATCTATGACGCGGCGACCCTCGCCCTCGCGCACCGCGCGCGGCAGCCACTGCGCCGGGACCAGGACGAGACCAGCTCGCCGGATCACGGCGAGGAACAGGAGGGTTCCAAGCCGTCAGAGTCGGAGCCGGGCGATCCGCAGGCCTCGGAGAGCGAGTCCGCCGCCGAAGCCTCAGCCGATGCGAGCGCCAGCGCCTCGGACAGCGGGGAGCAGACCGCCGGCAGCGACCAGGGGATGACGACGGGGGGGTCGAGCGGACATGAATCCTCTCCAGATGCGCTCGAGACCTTCAACCTCAAGCGGATCGACCTTCCGCGTCAGCGCCGTGTGCGCAAGCAGGGCGGCAAGCGCTCGGCGAGCCAGACGGCCGACCGGCGTGGACGCTACGTGCGGGCCGAGCCGAAGGCGAAGGTCAACGACCTCGCCATCGACGCCACGGTGCGCGCCGCGGCGCCCATGCAGAAGGATCGCGGCCGCCTCGCCGGCGAGCGGCTCAAGCTCGAGCGCGAGGACCTGCGCCAGAAGGTTCGCGAGCGGAAGATCGGCAACCTGATCGTGTTCGTCGTCGACGCGTCGGCGTCGATGGACGCCGAGCAGCGCATGGCGGCGACGAAGGGCGCCATCCTGTCGCTGCTGCAGGACGCGTACGTGCGGCGCGACCGTGTCGCGGTGGTCATCTTCAAGAACCGGACCGCGGAGGTCGTGCTGCGTCCCACCTCCAGCGTGTCGCTTGCGCGGAAGCGGCTCGAGAGGCTTTCAGTCGGTGGCACGACTCCGCTGACGCACGGCCTGATGGCCGGCTACAAGGTCGTGAAGACCGAGCTGCTGCGCGACCCGACGGTGCGGCCCCTGCTCGTGCTCATCAGCGACGGCCGCGGGAACATCTCCATGTTCAAAGAGGAGCCGCTGGTCGAGGCCCAGAAGGTGGCGGCGCTCATCGAAGCCGAGAACATCGACGCGCTCGTCATCGACTCGGCTCGCGACTACAGTCACCTGCCGTCGGTGCAGCACCTTGCAAGGGTGGCGCCGATGTACCAGACGTATGCGATCAACGCGTGCGCCGACCTGGCGGAACGCATGGGCGCCCGCTACTACGGCCTGTACGACCTGTCGCGCGACGAAATCGCGTCCGCGGTGGAGAGGGAGCTGGGCAGAAGGATATGAGAGAAAACCCGGAGGCGGTCTTCGCTCATCGGCAGTTTGGCTTCGCCAAAGTGCCCGCTCACATTCCGGCACCCCGGTAACATCGACGCGTGGCAATCGACCGCTACTCGTACCCCTTCACCGCGATCGTCGGTCAGGAGGAGATGAAGCTGGCCCTGGTCCTGAATGCGATCAACCCGTCCATCGGCGGGGTGCTGATCCGCGGAGAGAAGGGAACCGGTAAGTCCACCGCCGTGCGCGCGCTGGCGAAGCTGTTGCCCGACCAGCAGGTCGTCGAGGGCTGCCACTTCGGATGCCACCCGGACGATCCCGAGGACTGGTGCCTCGACTGCCGCGAGCGCGCGCGTGCTGGAGCTCTGCCCGTGACCACCCGGCGCATGCGCGTGGTGGAGCTGCCGATCAACGCCTCGGAAGACCGCGTCGTCGGCACGATCGACCTCGAGGCGGCCTTGAAAGAGGGCTCGCGGCGATTCGAGCCGGGCGTGCTTGCGGAGGCCAACCGCAACATCCTCTACGTCGACGAGGTCAACCTGCTGGACGACCACATCGTCGACGTGCTGCTGGACGCCGCGGCAATGGGAATCAACACCGTCGAGCGCGAGGGCGTCTCGGTTTCGCACCCTTCGCGCTTCATCCTCGTGGGGACGATGAACCCGGAGGAAGGAGAGCTTCGCCCGCAGCTGCTCGACCGGTTCGGGCTCTGCGTGGACGTGGAAGGCATCCGCGACCTCGACCAGCGCGTGGCCATCGTCGAGAAGCGCGCGGTGTGGGAAGACGACCCGAATCTCTTCTACCAGCAGCACGCCGAGTCGGAGCAGGGCGTCCGCTCGCAGATCGCGGAGGCCATCGCCACATTTCCCGAGGTGAATCTGCCGCGCGAGATCCTGCGGTTGATCGCGCAGATCTCGATCGCCCTCGAGGTCGACGGCCACCGCTCAGACCTCGTTTGCGCCCGCGCCGCTCAGGCGAAGGCGGCGTACGACAGCGCGGACAAGGTTGCCGTGAACCATGTCGGCGAGGTTGCCGAGATGGTGTTCGCGCACCGCGTTCATGCGGTGCCGTTCGGCAAAGGCGGACCGAACCTCGGCGAGGTCATCGCGCGCATGATCGGCCAGGCATGAGCGCCTCGACCGAGGCCACGATCACCGCGTTCAAGGTGCGCGACGGCAAGGTGGCCGAGAAGCTCTCTTACGTAAAGGGCTAGCGCCACCAGAATTTCGCACGTTTGGCGCCGGCCGTGCGGTCTGAGGGGTCTCGCGGCACCATGCGCGTCCTAGACTGGCGCACAAATGGCTTCCGAACCCAAAGAGCTCGTACCCCGGCGCGCCGCGGAGCTCCTCGGCCGGATCGAAGAGAACGTTCATCGCGTCATCGTCGGCAAGGAGCGCGCCGTCCGCCTGGCCATCACCGGCCTTCTGGGTGGCGGTCACGTCCTCCTGCAGGATCTGCCGGGCACCGGCAAGACGATGCTGGCCCGGGCGCTCGCGACCTCGGTGGGCGGGACCTTCCGCCGCATCCAGTGCACGCCGGACCTGCTCCCCTCCGACATCACGGGCTCGAGCATCTTCAACCAGAAGGAGCTGAGCTTCGAGTTCATACCCGGCCCGATCTTCGCCAACATCGTGCTGGCTGACGAGATCAACCGCGCGACCCCACGCAGCCAGTCGGCACTGCTCGAGGCGATGGGGGAGAGCCAGGTCACGGTGGAGGGCACGACGCGGGCGCTCGACCGTCCGTTCTTCGTGATCGCCACTCAGAACCCAATTGAGTTTCACGGCACCTATCCGCTTCCTGAATCGCAGCTCGACCGCTTCCTACTCTCGGCTGAGATGGGGGCGCCCACCGACGCGGAGGCGATGGAGGTCCTCGCGCGCCGCGAGCATGGAGACCCGATCGGGGAGCTCGGCCGCGTGGTCGACCTGGGCGATGTGCTGGAGCTGCAGGACGCTTGCCTTCGCGTCGTGGCCGCGCCGGCGATCCGGACCTATATCGTCTCGCTGCTCCAGGGCATCCGCGCGAGACCCGACGTCCTGCTCCCGGCCAGCATGCGCGCCGGCGTTTACCTGCAGCGCGCCGCGCAGGCCTGGGCGCTGTTCGAGGGCCGCGACTTCGTCCTACCTGACGACGTGAAGCTGCTCGCCGTGCCAGTCCTGGCGCATCGCCTGAGCATGCGCGGCCGGGCCAAGGCCGACGAGATGACCCAGGAGCTCGTCACGTCTGTGCCGCTACCACCGTTGAGGCAGCACTGAGACCGACCCCGCGATTCTTTGGGGCGGTGGCGCTGGCCGCGCTGGTCGAGTACTACGGCACAACCTCAGAGGTGTCCTGGCTTTTCCTGCTCGCGAGCTGGATCGCCGCGCTCTGCGTGGTCTGCTTCGTGTACGCCTTGTGGAACCGCGCCGGCTTGCGGCCTCAGCTGCGCGTCCATGGCATCAGCCCGGCCGTGGATTCGCCGGCCGGCGACCTTCCCGCGGTTCTGCTGCGGAACGCTCCGCTGCCGGCGCCCCTCTTCGAGGGCGATGGGCTCGAGCTCGAGGTTGGGCTCGAGACAAGCGGCGCGCCGCGAGGACCGGCGCGTCTGGTCGGATTCATCGGTTCTGAGCGCGTCGCCGCGGCCACCGGGGTGGTTCCCCGGTCGGGCTGGAGGCGGCGAGTCGAGCTCCACGGCATGCGCCGCGGACCGGTGGGCGCCCGCGACTGGGTGGTCGAGTCGAGCGACGTCGCCGGCATGTTCCGCAGCCGCCGGCCCAGCCCGGACGCCGAGGTGGCGCTGGTGCTGCCCCGCTTCGGGAGCCTTGCCGGCAAGCCGGAGGCGCGCGAGCTCGAGGCAAGCGTGGCCGCACCAAGAGCAGGTTCCGGTACCGAGCTTTTCGGCGTGCGCGAATACCGCCCAGGCGATTCGCTGCGCAGGATTCACTGGCCCTCGAGCGCCCGCCACGGAGAGTTGGTCGTGCGCGAGCACGAGCCGCCCGGCGTGCAGACGCTGGGCATCTTCTGCGATCCCAGTCCAGCCACTACGGAGATGGCCGACCAAATCGCGCGCATCGCCGCGTCGGAAGCCTGGGATTGCATCCGGAACGGCGGGCGCGTGATGTTGTGGGGCCCGGGCCTCGAACCGAGCTCGCCGGGCGAGGCGCGCTCGTTGTGGGCGGCGCTCGAGTGGCTGGCGCGCTACCCGCAGGTGGCCGCCGCCGGCGAGGATGTCGATCCACCGAGGGTGAGCGAGGCGGTGGCGGTCAGCGGAAACGATCAAAAAGTCGTTGGGGATGCGCTGGAGATGGTCCGCCGCCGCGGCGGCCCGGTGCGGGCCTGGGTTGTCGGCGACGCGGATCTTGAGCTTGACGGGCCGGTCCAGCACGCCGGCACAGATTGGCCGCTGTGAGGTTGCCCAGGCTGCCGGACTCGCCCGTCGAGAACTCCCTCGAGGCGAGGGCGTTCTTATTCTCCGGCTTCTGCGTGGCGGTGCTCGCCATCGTGCTCTACGGCCAGGACTACGTTGCGCCGTTGGCAGGCGTGGTGGCGACAGCTGCCGGCCACGTCGTCAGCTATCGAGGCCGGCTGCAGAAACGCACATTTCTTGGGCAGGCGTTCCTTGCCTCCCTGGTTTTTGCGGCGCTGGCCTACTTCATCAGCGACTCGGTCCTCGCGCTTTTCGGTGGTGTGTTGCCGCAGGCGAACTTCGCCATCGCCCTCGTCGCGATCA
This sequence comes from Candidatus Dormibacteraceae bacterium, assembly GCA_050734495.1. GTDB lineage: Bacteria > Chloroflexota > Dormibacteria > Dormibacterales > Dormibacteraceae > Palsa-870. The sequence goes on along the minus strand of JBOHUQ010000094.1, from coordinate 20,436 downwards.
CGAGCTTCGACCTCAAGACCCGGCGCAATTGCTACTCCAGCCTGTGGATCAGCCTGGCGATCCTCTACCTGGCCGCCGTCTATGCCTGGGACTACCCGTTCGGGATTCTGGTCGGCCTGTGGGCGATCAGCCTGGCCGGCTTCTGGACGGCCTCGCACCTGCGCCGGATGGAGGCGAGATTGAGCGCTCCGCCCGCGGCGCTGGCCGCGGTGGTGCTGGGCGCCCTGGGGCTGGGCCTCGCGGGTTTCGTGCTGATCCCGCAGCCGGCGGCGTCCGCGCCGACGCCCCTGGTCGTCTCGCTGCCCAACTTCGCGAGCTTCAGCGGCGAGCTCGAAAACCCGGCTTTGCCCCTTGTGCAGCTGAGCGGAGACCCCTCGGGCGCGACCAGCAGTGTGGACCTCCACTTCCGAGGGCGGCTTGGTGACAGCCCGGTGATGTACGTGCGAACGGCGGCGCCCGCCTACTGGCGGGGCCTGGTCTTCGACAGGTACGCCGGCGGCGTTTGGACGACTTCCAAGAGCGGCTACCGCTCGCTCCAGCCGTACATCTTGCCGCGCTTCCTCCCACCCGCCCCGCCCAACAACCTGGGCACCTTCGTTCAGGTCTTCCGCGTCCTCCGTCCCCTGCCTGGCGTGATCAGCGCGGCGTACCCGATCGAGAGCCTCTACGCGCCGGTCACCAGCCTGCGCGAAGACGCGTACGGGACGTTTTTCACGCCCGATCTGTTGCGGCCCGGCCAGACCTACTCGGTGGTGTCGTACCTACCCAACCTCACAGCGAATGAGCTGCTGACTGAGCCGACCTTGACTCGCGTGCCGCAGGTGGACCCGGCCTACCTCGATTTCGGAGCCCTGTCGCAACGTGCTCGCGACCTCGCTGCAGCCGCAGTCGCCGGCCGCACCGGCGCCGAGTTCGACGAGGTGATGGCGCTGACCGACTACCTCCAGGCCAATTTCCGCTACTCGCAGCAATTGGGCCACGTCCCGGCCGGACGTGACCCTGTGGACTGGTTCCTGTTCGACGTGAAGATCGGATACTGCGAGCAGTTCGCGACCGCGGAGACGTTGATGCTCCGCAGCCTCGGGATACCCGCCCGGCTGGCCACCGGCTACTCGACCGGGTCGTACGACCCGGTGCTCGACCAGTCGGTCGTGCGGGAGCGCGACGCCCACGCGTGGGTCGAGGTGTGGTTTCCCAACCATGGGTGGGTGCCGGTCGATCCATCGCCCGGCTTCTCGGCGCTGGCCGCGACGCAGTTCCCGTCGCACTGGGCGGCGGGCGGCATCGCCCGCCTCATACCTCATCTCGAGATCGGCGCGCCGGCGGCGATCGGCTCGTTGGGGTTGCTGGGCGCGATTCCGCCGGCGCTGGTGATAGCGGTGCTTGTGGTCTTCGCCTGGGCGTGGCTGCGCAACAGGCGCTGGACAAGGGCAACCAAAGCCCCGCCAGGCGAATCTGAGCTGCTGCGTCTTTACGAGAGAATCCAGCGCAGGCTGGGCCGCCGTCGCGCGCCGCCTGAGACACCGCTCGAATACTTGAGGGAATCGAGGCCGGAACCGCTGGCCGATTTATTGGAACAGGTGACCTCGGCGGTTGATGAAGGCGCTTACGCCGGCCGGTGGCCCGACCCTGATTCGGTGCGTGAGCTCTCCAACCGCTTATCCTGACCCGCCGTGGCAAGAGCCCTGAAACAAACAGGCGCCGAGACGGTTCGTTGGGACCTCAGCGATCTTTACGCGTCACCGACCGACTCCGCGCTCGAGGCCACGCTTGCCCGCGCGCTGGACCGCGCCAAGGAGTTTGAGGCCGCCTACAAGGGAAGAGTCGCGACCCTCGAGCCCGACGAGTTTGCCGGGATGATGCGCGAGCTCGAGCGGAACGAGGAGGAGGCCGCGAAGCCCGAGGTGTACGCCTACCTGCTGCACAGCCAGAACACGCAGGATGCCGCCGCGGGAAGGATCCTCGCCCGCGTCCGTGAGGCGGCCGCGGAGCGCGGCGCTCACGCTGTGTTCTTTTCGCTCGAGCTGGCACAGTTCAGTGACGAGCACGCGGCCGAGCTGTATGCGCACCCCGAGTCGGCCCGCTACCGGCACACGATCGAGGAGGCGCGCAAGTTCCGTCCGCACCAGCTGACGGAGCCCGAGGAGCGCGTCCTGACCGATTTCAGCCCGGTTGGAGACTCCGCCTGGACACGCCTGTTCGAGGAGCTGTGTTCCGGAATCCGGGTCGAGATGGACGGCCGGCAGCTCGCCCTCGAGCAAGCCCTGACCATGCTCCGCGAGCCTGACCGCGAAGTGCGCCGCGGCGCCAGCCACGCCGTCACCGAGGCGCTGCGCCAAGACATCCGAACGCGTGGCTACATCTTCAACGTGATCCTCCAGGAGAAGGCGATCGACGACCGCCTGCGTCACTTCCCGACCTGGATCTCGTCGCGCAACCTGGCCAACGAGACTTCAGACGAAGCCGTCCAGGCGCTCGTCGAAGCGGTCACCGGGCGATATGACATCTGCGTCCGCTACTACCGGGTGAAGAAGAAGCTGCTCGGAGTCGGCGATCTCCATGAGTGGGATCGCTACGCACCGATCGGGGACGTGACCCGCGATCTCTCGTGGGAGGATGCGAAGGAGCTCGTTCTCGGTTCGTTTCAGCGCTTCTCGAAGCGTGCGGGCGCGCTGGTGGAGGACTTCTTCACCGACAACTGGATCGACGCGCCGGTGGTCGCGGGCAAGGCGGGCGGGGCGTACTGCATGCCGGTGACGCCCCGCCACCATCCCTACATCATGCTCAACTTCACCGGCAAGCTGCGCGACGCGCTCACCCTGGCGCACGAGCTCGGCCACGGCTTGCACGACCGGCTCGCCTCGAATCAGAGCATCTTCGACTACCACCCGCCCCTGACCCTGGCCGAGACGGCCTCGGTTTTCGGCGAGGCGTTGACTTTCGACCGCATCATGGCCGAGGAGAAAGACCCGAAGGTGCGCCTGGCCATGCTGTGCAGCCAGGTCGAGGACGCGTTCTCGACCGTGTTTCGCCAGGTGGCCTTCAACCGCTACGAGGATGCATGCCACACAGCGCGCCGAAGCGAGGGAGAGCTCGCGGTCGAGCAGCTTGGCGAGCTCTACCAGGCCAAGCTTCAGCCGATGTTCGGCGACTCGCTGACGCTCACGGACGAGCACAAGGTGTGGTGGAGCTACGTCCAGCACTTCCTGCACACGCCGGGGTACGTGTACGCCTACGCGTTCGGGAACCTGCTCGCGCTCTCGGTCTACCACCGCTACCTCGAGCAGGGCCAGGGCTTCGTGGAGGAATATCTCGAGTTCCTCGCCGCCGGCGGCTCGACACGGCCGGATGAGCTGGTGAAGCGGATCGGGATGGACATCACCGACCCGGGTTTCTGGGACTCCGGCCTGAAAATCCTCGACGGAATGGTGACGGAGGTGGAGCGGCTGGCCGGGGTGTAGTCCTGGGTCAAGTCTCCCCTCCCCGCGGGGGAGGAGAGTTAGATCGATAAACTAGGGGCATACATAGCTGGGGCCCGCCGCTGCGGGTGTGAGCCACCGTTCGGTGGTGAGGGAGTGACATGACCGTCACCGAGACTCTTGCGACCACTGATCTCGAATTTGCCCGCCAGCTCGGCCAGCAGTTTCGAGTGGACTCCATCCGCTGCAGCACCGCGGCCGGCTCGGGCCACCCGACCTCTTCGATGTCGGCCGCAGACCTCATCGCGGTTCTCGTGGCGCGCTACCTCCAGTACGACTGGGCCAAGCCGAAAGACCCGAACAACGACCACCTGATCTTCTCGAAAGGCCACGCGTCGCCCCTCTACTACGCGATGCTGAAGGCCGTCGGCGCGATCACCGACGCGGAGCTGATGACCTACCGCACGTTCGGCTCTAGGCTCGAGGGCCACCCGACTCCTGCGATCCCATGGGTGGATGTCGCCACAGGCTCGCTCGGCCAGGGGCTGCCGATCTCGGTCGGCATAGCGCTCGCCGGCAAGGACCTCGACAAGCTCCCCTTCCACGTCTGGACGCTCTGCGGCGACTCCGAGCTCGCCGAAGGATCGATCTGGGAAGCCTTCGACAAGGCCGGCCATTACGAGCTTGCCAACCTGACCGCGATCCTGGACATCAACCGCCTCGGTCAGCGCGGCGAGACCGAGTACGGCTGGAACCTCGACGTGTACCGGCGTCGTGTCGAGGCGTTCGGCTGCTTCCCGATCGTGATCGACGGCCATGACGTGACGGCGATCGATCGGGCGTACGGGCAGGCGCTTTCCGCGACCGGCAAGCCGACGGTGATCATCGCCAAAACCATCAAGGGCAAGGGGTTTTCCGAGATCGAGAACAAGAATGGCTGGCACGGCAAGACGCTCCCGCCCGACATGGCCGAGAGGGCCATCAAGGAGCTTGGCGGCATCCGCCATCTCAAGGTCAAAACGGCCAAGCCGGAACCGGCCCCCCGCGCGCCCAAACGGGTCGAGCCGGCGCCGATGGTGACTCTCCCTGTCTACAAGCCGGACGACAAGGTCGCGACGCGCAAGGCGTATGGCGATGCTCTCCTCGCCCTGGGAGCGATCCCGGAGGTCGTGGCGATGGATAGTGAGGTGTCGAACTCGACGTTCGCGGACGAGTTCGGCAAGGCCTACCCCGACCGCTTTTTCGAGATGTGGATCGCGGAGCAGCAGCTCGTTTCGACCGCTGTCGGCATGAGCGTTCGCGGCTATAAGCCGTTCGCTTCCACCTTCGCAGCCTTCTTCAGCCGCGCCTACGACTTCATCCGCATGGCTGGCATCTCGGAGGCGAACATCCGGCTGGTCGGCTCACACGCCGGCGTCGAGATCGGCCAGGACGGGCCGTCTCAGATGGCGCTGGAAGACCTTGCGTCGCTGAGGGCGGTCAACACCTCGGTCGTGCTGTACCCGTGCGACCCCAACCAGACCGCGAAGCTCACGCGCCTCATGGTCGACACCCGGGGCATCGTTTACATGCGCACCACCCGCGGCGCCTACCCGACGATCTACGGTCCCAACGAGGGCTTCAGGGTCGGCGGCTCGAAGGTTGTGAGGCAGACGCCGAAGGACAGGGTCACGCTCATCGGCGCGGGGGTCACGCTGCACAACTGCCTCGCCGCAGCCGACGCACTGGCCGCGAAGAAGATCCCCGCGCGCGTCATCGACCTGTACTCGGTGAAGCCGGTCGATGTGAAGACGCTTCGCGAGGCGGTCCGTGTCACGAAGGGAAGGCTCGTGATCGTCGAGGACCACTACCCCGAAGGGGGTCTCGGAGCAGCCGTGATGGAGGCGCTGGCACCCGATGGGCTCCCGCGCATCGCGCACCTCGGCGTAAAAGGTCTGCCGACCTCGGGCAAACCCGACGAGCTCATGAACGCCGCCGGCATCTCGGCCCGGCACATCGTGGCCGCCGCGACCAAGCTCCTGGCGGCGAAGTGACAATGCCCACCGAAACGGGCAGGGCGCGCGCAGGGCGCTCTACAAGAAAAGGCAACCCGATCAAAGAGCTCGAGCAGATCGGCCAATCGCTCTGGCTCGACAATATCCGCCGGCAGCTGATCACCTCCGGCGAGCTGGCCCGCCTGCGCGACGAAGGCCTCACCGGCGTGACGTCCAACCCGACCATCTTCGAGAAGGCGGTCAGCGGCTCGACCGACTATGACGAGGGCATGGTCCGGCTCGTGCGGGAGAAGGTGAAACCCCCAGACATGCTGTGGGGAATGATGGTCGAGGACATCCAGGCCGCGGCCGATGTTTTTCGTCCTGTCTATGACAGGACGAAGGGCGAGGACGGCTTCGTCAGCATCGAGGTCTCGCCGACGCTCGCGAACGACACGCGCGGCACGATCGAGATGGCTGAAGACCTGCGCGACCGCTGCCGGCGCCCGAATGTCATGGTCAAGATCCCGGCGACGAAGGAGGGCATTCCAGCGATCCGTGACCAGATCTCCAAAGGCCACAACATCAACATCACGCTGATCTTCGCAGTCGACCGGTATGACGAGGTTGTCGAGGCTTACCTGTCCGGGCTTGAGAAGCTGCACGAAAAGGGAGGCGACCTCAGCAGGGTCGCGAGCGTGGCGAGCTTCTTCGTGAGCCGGGTCGATACGAAGGTCGACAAGTTGCTGGCCGGCAGGATCCAGGCCGTCCCGGATCCGGCTGAGAGGCGGGAGCTCGAGCGACTCTACGGCAAGGCGGCGATCGCCAACTCGAAGGTCGCTTACGAGCATTTCGTGAAGTTCTTTGACGGTCCGAGGTGGGACAAGCTGCGTAGGGCCGGCGCCCGCACCCAGCGCCCGCTTTGGGCCAGCACCTCGACCAAAGACCCGCGCTATCCCGACACCTACTACGTGGAGGAGCTCATCGGCCCCGACACCGTGGACACGATTCCACCGGCCACGCTTGCCGCCTTCCGCGAGCACGGCGAGGTGCGCCGCAGCATCGACGAGAACGTGGACCTGGCGAAGCGCCAGCTGCAACAGCTTGCTGCGGCAGGCGTCGACCTGGGCCAGGTCACCCACGAGCTCGAGGTCGAGGGAGTGGACGCGTTCATCAAGTCCTTCGAAACCCTCGTGGAGGCGATCGCGAAGACCTCCAGGGACATCAGGGCCGGTAAGGGTCCCCGGCAGTGGTACAGCCTCGGCGAGCTTCAGCCCGCGGTCGACGCACAGCTGGCGGCGCTGCAGAAAGAGGAGGCCGGGCGGCGCCTGTGGGCCAAGGACTCGACCCTGTGGAGCGCCGATCCCGCCAGGCGCGAGGAGATTCGTGACCGCCTCGGGTGGCTGAACGTGGCCGAGAAGATGCTCGAGCACGCGTCTGAGTTTCGCCAGCTGGCCCTCGACGGACGTGTTTACACCGACGTGGTCCTGCTCGGGATGGGCGGCTCGAGCCTCGGGCCGGACGTCCTTCGCAATACGTTTGCCGCGGTTAAAGGTCACCCGAAGATGCACGTGCTCGACACGACCGATCCCGCCTCGATCCTGGCGACCCGGCGCAAGCTCCAGCTCGGCAAGACGCTCTTCGTGGTGGCGTCGAAGTCTGGCGAGACCACCGAGACGCTGTCGCATTTCGCGTACTTCTGGGACCAGGTGCAGAAGAGCGGGAAAGGTGGCAAGCCGGGGCGCCAGTTCGCCGCGATCACAGATCCCGGCACCTCGCTCGAGACGCTGGCCCAACAGCACGGCTTCCGCTGGATCTTCTCCAATCCACCCGACATCGGTGGGCGCTACTCCGTTTTGAGCTACTTCGGGCTCGTGCCCGGCGCGCTCATGGGAGTGGACGTGGCCGAATTGCTCGAGCGAGCGACCGAGATGGCCAGCTCGTGCGCCGACTCTGTGCCCGCCCAGGCCAACCCTGGCCTATTGCTCGGCGCGGTGATGGGGCGCCTGGAACTGCAAGGACGCAACAAGCTCACCCTGATCTGCTCGCCGAAGGTCGCGACGTTCGGATTCTGGGTCGAGCAGCTGCTCGCCGAGAGCACGGGCAAGGAGGGCAAGGGCATCGTCCCGGTCGAGGGCGAGCCCCTGGGCCGTCCACCGGTATACGGCGCGGACCGGCTGTTCGTCCACATCCGGATGGACGCGGACGCGCCCAACCGCGCCGTGGCGGCCCTCGAGAAGGCGGGTCAGCCCGTGGTGACGATCACGCTGCGAGACACCCTCGACCTCGGCGGGGAGTTTCTCCGCTGGGAGATCGCCACCGCGATCGCGGGCTCGATCCTGGGTATCGATCCATTCGACCAGCCGAACGTTCAGGAGTCGAAGGACAACACCAAGCGCGTGCTGGCGCAGTTCACGCGCGCGGGCAAGCTGCCGCGGGCGGAGTCAACACCTGCCGCCCGAGCCCGCTCCGGCGTCAAGCGCCTGATCGCGCGAGCCAAGCCGCGAGCGTATTTCGCGATCATGGCCTATACGGCGCGGACCGCCACGTCCGAGGCGGCGATCTCGGCGATCCGGACAGCGGTCAGAGACAGCACTCACATCGCGACCACGGCCGGCTACGGGCCGCGCTTCCTGCACTCGACGGGACAGCTGCACAAGGGAGGCCCCAAGACGGGCCTGTTCCTCCAGATCGTGCAGCAGGATGCCCAGGACGTCGCCATTCCAGGGCAGCCGTTCAGCTTCTCCATCCTGAAGCAGGCGGAATCGCTCGGCGACCTCAAGTCGCTCAGCTCGCGCCGCCTGCCAGTGCTGCGCGTGACACTGGGCCGCGATCCGGCGGCGGGATGGAAAGCGCTGGTGGCGGCAGTACGAGGAGCGATGAAATAAATGGAAATGGGAATGGTGGGGCTCGGCCGCATGGGTGGAAACATGGTGCTGCGCCTGCTGAAACGCGGGCACCGCATGGTCGCGTTCGACCTCTCGCCGGACGCGGTCAAGCGGCACGAGGCCGCGGGAGCCGCCGGCGCCAACTCATGGGAGGAGTTCGTCGCCAAGCTCACGACGAAACCGCGCGTGATGTGGGTGATGGTCCCGGCGGGAGACCCGACAACGCAGGCGATCGACAAGCTCATCGAGCTCGGAGACCCGGGCGACATCATCATCGACGGCGGCAACACGAACTGGAAGAGCGCCCTCCAGGACTGCGCGCGGATCAAAGCGAAGGGCATGCACTACATGGACGCGGGGACCTCGGGCGGGATCTGGGGGCTCGAGTACGGCTACTGCCTCATGGTCGGCGCCGAGCAGGAGATCTACAACCACTGCATGCCGCTGCTCAAGGACCTGGCGCCGGACGAGGGGGGCCTGACGCGCACCGGCCCTGAGGGCTCGGGGCACTTCGTGAAGATGGTTCACAACGGCGTGGAGTACGGTCTCATGCAGGCCTACGCCGAAGGCTTCCAGGTGATGAAGCTCTCGAAGACCTTTCCTGGAATGAACATGCAGGCGATCGCAGAGGCCTGGCGCACGGGAAGCGTCGTCCGGTCGTGGCTGCTCGACCTCATCGCGAGAGGCCTGGAGCAGGACCCCGAGCTCTCCACCATCAAGGGATGGGTCGAGGACACCGGAGAGGGGCGCTGGACCGTGGAGGCCGCGATCGACGAGTCGGTGCCCGTCCCGATCATCGCCGAGTCGTTGTTCGCGCGCTTCAGAAGCCGCATGGAAAACACGTTCGGCGACCGCATGCTCGCGATGATGCGCAACCAGTTCGGCGGACACGCCGTCGTGACTGACGCGAAGGGAGAGGCAGCCCACAAGTGACGGCCGTCGCCGCCGCCAACCCTCTCGCCGAGGGACTGCACGACTACCGCGTCGGCGAGCCGTGCCTCATGGTCATTTTCGGCGCCACCGGCGACCTGAGCGGGCGCAAGCTGCTGCCGGCGCTGTACAACCTCGCGAAGCAGCGCTTGCTGCCCGCGGGTTTTGCGGTCGTCGGCGCGGCGATCGACGACCTGACCGACGACGCGTTCCGCAAGCACGCGTCGGAGAAGATCGCCGAGTTCTCGCGCACGCAGCCGATCGACCAGCGCGTCCTCGACGCGTTCCTGAGCGGATGCTTCTACAACAAGGTCGACTTCGGAAAGCTCGACGATTTCAAGGCGCTCCAGCGTCGCCTGACCGAGCTGGATACGACACGCCACGTTTCGGGCGCCCGCATGTTCTATAGCGCGACCCCGCCGCCGACCTACGAGACGATCGTGGAGCAGCTTAAGGCGGCCGGCATGGCGACGGGCCCAGGGTTTCACCGGATCGTGGTCGAGAAGCCATTTGGCTCGGACCTCAAGTCGGCGCGTGAATTGACCGCGATTCTCCAGCGCGTCTTCCACGAGGACTCCGTGTACCGGATCGACCACTACCTCGGGAAGGAGACGGTCCAGAACATCATGGCCTTCCGTTTCGCCAACTCGATCTTCGAGCCCGTCTGGAACACGAACCTCATCGATTCGGTCCAGATCACCGTGGCGGAAGAAATCGGCGTCGAGGGGCGCGGCGCGTATTACGACAAGGCAGGCGCGCTGCGCGACATCGTGCAGAACCACGCGCTGCAGCTGGTGGCGCTCGTCGCCATGGAGCCGCCGCTTGCGTTCGAGGCAAATGCGGTGCGCGACGAGAAGGTCAAGGTGCTGCGGGCCATCCGGCCGATCACCGACGAGGAGGTCGCGCGTGCAACCGTGCGCGGCCAGTACGCGAAGGGATGGGTATTGGGACAGCAGGCGCCCGGCTATCGCGAGGAGAAGAACGTCGCGCAGGGATCGCTGACCGAGACTTTCGCGGCGCTGAGGCTCGTGATCGACAACTGGCGCTGGGCGAACGTGCCCTTCTACATCCGAGCGGGCAAACGAATGCCCAAACGCGCGACCGAGATCCGGATCCAGTTCAAGCGTCCGCCGCACATGACCTTCGGCCCCCAAGCGACGCAAGAGCTCGACCCGAACGCGATCACGCTGCGGATCCAGCCTGAAGAGGGCATTTCGCTGCGCTTTGGTGCCAAGGTGCCCAGCGCCGGCCTGCGCATCCGCAGCGTGACGATGGACTTCCAGTACTCGACCGCGTTCCTCGTCGAGACGCCCGAGGCGTATGAGCGACTGCTGCTGGACTGCATGATTGGCGATCCGACGCTCTTCACGCGAGCGGATGAAGTCGAGGCGGCCTGGAGGCTCATCGACCCAATCGAGGCCGGGTGGCGCGACGACCGGCCGCCGCTCGCGATGTACCCAGCCGGAACGTGGGGTCCGCCCGCTGCGGACAAGCTCCTCCAGCAGGATGGGAGGGAGTGGCACCGGCCGTGAGCACGATGATCAAACCTGAGACGGGCGCCGAGTGGCATGGCGAGGGCGTCTCCATGAACGAGATATTGTCCGCGCTCAAAGACATCCGGACCAAATTCGCCCTCGCTGAAACGCAGGAGGAAGAGCTACCGCACCCGCGGAACTGCATCATGACGTTGATCGCCGTCGCGTCATCCGACGTGGAAGAGCGCCGGGCACAGAAAGCCGTGAGAGCGATCGGGAACCATCACCCCGCGCAGGTCATCGTCGTGCGGGACCAGCCTGGTCAGCGGAGCGGAAAGATCGACGCGACCATCACGACCGATGTGATGCGCCCGCAATCCACGTGTGCGATGCAGTGCGAGGTCATCACCCTTCGCGTGCGAGGCCCCGTGGGCGAGCACCTGTCGGGATTGATCGACCCTCTGCTTCAGAGCGGAGTCCCCAACTACCTCTGGTGGGTCGGCACACCCGCGTTCGGCAAGAAAGAGCTGGACGACACCCTGAAGATCTGCGACGCCCTGCTCATCGACTCCGCGCGCTTCGATGCGCCCTACCGCTCGTTCCTCGAGCTTACGAAGCTGTCGGAACACTCGCACCAGCGCCTTGGAGTGGCCGACCTCGCGTGGGCGCGCCTGGAACCATGGCGCGAGAACGTCGCGCAGTTCTTCTCCCCGGTCGACCGGCTGCCCTTCCTGAAAGGCATCTCGGACGTCGGTGTGGACTACTCCGGCGAGGGTCGGGGCAACCGGGTCGCGGCGGCGCTGCTCATCGGCTGGCTTTCGTCCGCGCTGGGATGGAAGCTGAAGAAGGCCGCCGCCGGCACGGGGGGCATTGTGGTCGCGCATTTCGCGGCCGACGGCTGGCGCCCGGTGCAGGTCGCTTTCAGGTCGGTGCCCAAAACGCACCTGGCCCAGGGAGAGACCAGGGCGATCCGGATCGAAGGCGGCGCCCGCGGGCGGACATTCAAGCTGTCGGTGATACGCGACCCGGAGCGAGCCCGGACCGTGAGACCGGAAGTGGGTGCGGGCGGATACACGCCGCTCCAAAACGCGGGCGGCGAGGACGAAGCGGGCCTCGAGATCGCGCAGCGCAAGGTGGAGTGGCATCGCGATGTGCTGGAAGAGAACGCCGAGCAGCTTCACCACACGGCCACTGGAGACCTGCCAGGCGAGAGTCAGCCGCGGCGGCCGGCCGTCTTCGTGCGCGAGCGCCGCGGCCAGGACAATGCCCGCGTGCTTCTCACATTGATCGAGATCGGCGAGGCCGGCACGCTTCGCCACCTGCAGCAGGTAGACCCGGAGGATGAGGCGACGCTGCTGCTGGACCTCTTGTCGCACGGCACGCAGGACAAGGTCTTCATGCGCTCGCTGGCAGCGGCCGCCGAGCTCATGACCTCGATTTAGTGGAAAACACATTCACTGTCCTCGAATCGGCCGAGGACGTCGCCGCCGCGGCGGCCGCAGACATTGCCGGCGCGCTGCGCGAGGGCGCACGCAGCCTCGTCCTGGCCGGCGGCACCACGCCTCAAAGGTGCTACGAGCTCCTGTCGCAGATGGAGGTCGAGTGGGGGAGGGTGACAGTTCTCTTCGGCGATGAACGATGCGTGCGCCCGGATCACCCGGACAGCAACTACCGGATGGCGCGTGAATGCCTGCTCGATCGAGTCTCGCCGGCCAGCGTCCACCGCATGCCGGCGGAGCTTGGCCCCGACGAGGGCGCAAGCCTCTACGCGCACATCGTCGCGTCAGTGGCGCCGTTCGACGTGGTCACGTTGGGAGTGGGGGAGGACGGGCACACTGCGTCGCTCTTTCCCGGCCACCCTGCGCTGAAAGCGAGCGCGCTCGTCGTCGGCATTCGGGATTCGCCGAAGCCACCGCCCCAGCGCGTGACGCTCACCCTCCCTGCGCTGCGGCGGGCGCGCCGCGTGATCATCCTCGCCACCGGCGCGGGTAAGGCTGACGCGGTCGCCAAAGCCAAGCGGGGCGAGGTGCCATCCGGGATGATTGCGGGCGCACGATGGTTGATCGACCGCGCCGCGGCGGGACAGTGATCACGCCACGCAGGATCGAGATAGTTCCTTCGATCCTGTCGGCTGATGTAGGGCGGCTGGCGGAACAGGTGAAGGAGGCCGAGGCCGCGGGGGCGGACCGGATCCAGGTGGACGTGATGGACGGTCACTTCGTCCCCAACCTGACCTTTGGCCCACTGGTGGTGGAGGCGTTGCGTCGAGTCACCAACCTGCCGATCGAGGCTCACCTGATGATCGAGCGACCAGAGCTGTTCATCGAGGCGTTTGTCAAAGCTGGCGCGACGTTGATAGAGGTGCAGGTCGAGTCGACGACATCGCTTTACCGGACCGTGCAAGCGATCAAGGAGCTTGGTGCGAAGACGGGTGTGGCGATCAACCCCGCGACACCGCTCGAAGACCTGCGAGAGATCCTGCCCTACGTCGACATGGTCAACGTGATGACCGTGGAGCCAGGCTTCGGGGGACAGAAGTTCATCACGCGCAGCCCAGAGAAGATCAGCCGCCTGCGCGCGATGGATCCGCAGATCGAGATCGAGGTGGATGGCGGCATCGACGCCAGGACGGCGCCGCTGGCGGTGAGCGCGGGAGCAACCGTGCTGGTCGCCGGCAATTCGGTATTCGGATACGAGCAAGGCGTTGCATCAGGGATGAGGGCGATCCGTCAAGCGGTCGGCGGTCGCTGACCGCTACGCCGTTGACTGAGGATCTCAAGAAGGCCGCCGCGGAGAAAGCGCTGGAGCTCGTCCAGGACGGCATGCTCCTCGGACTGGGCAGTGGAACGACGTCGAGATACTTCACCGAAGGTGTGGGGCGACTGGTGGCGGGCGGCATGAAGCTGCGCTGCGTGCCCACATCGCGCGCCACGGCCGAGATGGCGGCTGAGCTCGGGATCCCCATCATCGCGGAGCCGGTCGGGCCGATCGACCTCGCGGTGGACGGCGCCGACGAGGTGGACCCCGCGCTGAACCTGGTCAAGGGACGCGGAGGGGCACTGTTTCGCGAAAAGCTCGTGGCGAAAGCCGCGAGGCGCTTCATCGTGATCATCGATGACTCCAAGCTGGTGAAGCAGCTCGGAGTCGGGGAGCTTCCGGTGGAGGTGCTGCCCTTCCTATGGCGCAGCACGGCGGAGCGGCTCACCGCGTTGGGCGCGAGCCTGACGGTGCGAGGCGGGGAGGAGACGCCCTACATCACCGACAACGGCAACCTGATCCTGGACCTGCTCGTCGAAGGCGGAATCAAAGATGCGGGCGCGTTTGGACAGGCGCTGAAAGGGACCACGGGGGTAGTGGAGCACGGCCTGTTCGTGGGATTCACCGACACGCTGATCGTCGGCGGTCCGGAGGGCCCACGAGTCGTCGGCAGGCTGTCGGGCGGAGCGGCGTAACCCCCGGGGACCGGAGGCGTTGGAAATCTCATGAGGGTGGCAATCGCCGCGGCTGCGGTGCTGACTATGGCAGGTTGTCAGGCGTCAAGCGCACCCGGTGCAACACGACCGACGGCCTCGGCTTCTCAGACGGTGAATCCGTCCACCACTCCAACCGGTTCGGCTGCACCGACCGCCGCGGCGTTCCCAGCCCAGCTCAACTGCGATCGACCGGTGACCGTGACTCACGGTCTCGTCCTGTTCGAGTACGCGAATTCGAGCGTGCTTGGAGTGCTCGACGTCTCCGATCCCCTGAAACCCAACTTGCTGTGCTGGCTCAGTGGGGCAAACGGCGGCCGGTTCACGCAGTCCCCGACCCAGATCGCATTCTGGACCGGCAACAAGCTCGGCACCGCGGACCTGGCCACGGGCAAGGTGGTTCAGACAGACACGCTCCCAGCAGTGCCCTATGAAGGTTTCTTCAGCGGAGACGGCGCGCAATTCGCCTATCGCGTCGGTGAGGTCACGAACGCCGGCCTGACCACTCACCTCTACCGTCGCGCAGATCACCGCGACCTGGCGCTCTACTTCCAGGCGCCGATTGGAGGGCACGGTGGTCCTCCGTTTGGCCCGCAAGACCAGCTCACGTTTTCGCCCGACAACAAGGAGCTGCTCGACTACTACGAGTTCAGACCCCTCTCCGGTACGCCACCGCACTTCATGGTCTTCAAAACAGCCGATGGGACCGTCGCCTACCAATTGGATACGGCGGCATACGGCGCCTGGTCTCCAACCGGAAGCACGGTCTACTTCTTCGTCCGGGGCGAGCAGGGCTTCATTGGAGAGCTGGACAGCGTCGGACCGTCAGGCCAGGCGCAAACGGTTGTCACCGGGATCAACGGATTCTTCTGGCCACGGGCGACTCCGGACGGCACGGGGATCGTCTACGAGGCATATGACAGCGCCGGCCTGCCGCATGTGTGGCGCCTCGACCTGGCGACCAAGGGCATGGCGCAGCTCTCCACGAGGCCGAGCTCGATTCCGGTGTTCGTAACCAGCGGCACGATCTGGATGGATGAGGAGAAGCCGTGTGATTGCGGTCCGGCCGGGGCCAGCATGCCGGACGGAACGATCCTGGCGCGCAGCGTGAACGGCGCGACCGAAACGCCAGTCGATACGAGCCGAACCGCCCCCGGAGTCGGCGCGCCGCAACCCTCGACAACCGGAATCGTGGATGTCCGCTTCTGATCGAGCCCAGGGGCAGGGTCTAGAGGACCGCCACTAAACTTCTCGGGCGGGACAGGTGGCCGAGTCCGGTCGAAGGCGCAGCACTGGAAATGCTGTACAGCCGCAAGGCTGTCCTGGGTTCAAATCCCAGCCTGTCCGCCATACCGAATGTTGCGCGCCCGCAAATCCGAAGAACCGCAAATTGCGGGATCCTTTTCTGTTTCCCCAAACGATCTGTCTCACATGTGATACCTTGTTTGTGTGAGCCAGGTTTCTATTCGCGAGCTACGCAATCACGGGGGCGACGTGATAGATCGCGTCTCCGCCGGCGAACGTCTGACGATCACGCGCGGCGGAAAAGCCGTAGCTGAACTGCGCCCGCTTGCCCGCCGACGCGTTGGGGCGACCGCTCTGCTTCAACGATGGTCGCGGATCCCTAAGGTCGATCCTCGTCGGCTTCAGGCGGATGTGGACTCCGCTGTTGAACCAACGGTGTAGTGGCCGGTCGGGCACGGCACCAGACCGGCCTCCTCGACACAAGCACTCTGGTCCTGCTTCCGCGACTGCAGGATCCGGACCTGTTGCCCGAGGAGCCTTTGATCTCGGCTGTGACGCTGGCCGAGCTGTCGGTGGGACCTCTCGTCGCCACGACCGAGGCCGAACGTCGGTCACGCCAAGCTGTTCTGCAGCAGGCGGAAGCGGATTTCGATCCGTTGCCGTTCGACGCTGCTTCTGCTCGGGCCTTCGGCCGCGTTGCGGCGTCTCTCAGGAGTGCCGGTCGAAAGTCGCGGGCCCGGTCGTACGACGCAATGATTGCGGCCGTCGCGTTGGCCAACGATTTGCCGCTGTACACGTGCAATCCAGCGGACTTCAAGCGCATCGAAGGACTGGTCGTCGTACCGGTCCCTCATCCGGATTTGACCGCGCCCAAGAGGCGCTGACTAGAGGGTGCGGCGGGGCCGGTACCGCACGCTGGTCTTGTCGAAGCTGTGAATCGCGTTTTAGCGGACCACAGGCGAGAGCACAATGATCGAAGAGCATCTCTCGTTCCCGTTCGAGACTCTCTACCTCGGTCGGCAAGACGGAGACCCGCGAGGGATCGGGGACCGGAACGGTGATGGTCACTGACATGACCCACTACGACGGGATCGCCTCCCTCGATCCAGATGAGCACCGCCCACTATTCCGTCTCGTCGGTCAGCTGGGAGCCATTGTCAGGGCGGGTAGCCTGGCACCGGCAGGCGAGACCGTGACAACAGCGATTGGCTGCATGCGCCGGCCGCGACGCAGGGCGTGCGTCGGGTTCATCGTCGTCCATCGCATGGACGTCCCCAGCGAACTCCGGTGGCTTTGTCCCGAATGCCGCGACGAGGGAGTTATCCGGAACTTCCTCGGCACGATCTGGGACATGCGGCGGAGGGAGTCCACCTCGCCGGTTGTCGGCGCCGGGCTCACGGTGCGGCTGTCACCCACAGAGTACAGGGCACTTCGCGGCCTCCACACCTCCGATCCCGAATCGGAGCGGGTGATCTACGTGGCCCGCCATGACGCTGGCCTGATCCTCATATCAGGCACCGAAGACGACCTTGGCCATCTCGCCGGCCTCATCGCTGACGAGGCGATGGCGGAACCGAACGCGCGGCGTCGCGCGGACCTGAACGCGGCCTTCGACCGGATCAACGCGGAGCTTGGTCCGCTCCCATGAATCCGGCGGCGTCGCCCTGGCCGTGATCCAAGCCCTCAAGGAGGTGATCTACTCTACGATGCCCTGTCCGCCAGCCCACACCTTGCGTAACGCATCGTGCGGTATCGGCTCAGGTGACCGGCTGCGGCGTGGTGTTCGGGAACTCCCCCGAGCACGAGTGGCTAGATCTTGCGGTCTTCGTGGCAATGGTCGCAGCACGTAGGTATGACATCCGTATGCGTCTGCTTGCGCTGTAGTGTTATGGGCATGACCCGCGCTGAGCTCCACAAGCTGGTTGACGCGCTCCCGGAGGCTGCTGTTGAGGCGGCCGGCTTGTTGCTTACGCGTGCGGCTCAAGACCCAATGATCGCCGTTCTTGACCTCGCACCCCTGGACGACGAGCCGTACACCGACGAAGAACGGGCTGAAGACGCCACCGCCCTAAATGAGCAGGGAATCCCTCTCGAACAGGCGCGCAAGGGGCTTCTGGGCTGAGCGAGCGGCCGTGGCGGATCGAGATCCGCCCGGGGGTTTTCAAATCGCTCCGGCGGCTGAGCCGAGGTGAGCGCGAGCGAATTCTCGAGGCCATCATGCGGTTGCCGGCTGGCGACGTGCTCCGTCTGCAGGGTGCCGAGCACATGTGGCGGTTGCGGGTTGGCGATCGGCGCGTCGCTTTCACAGGAATGCTCTCGCCCACCTCATCGCGGTCCTCGCCGTGGCATCCAGAGGCAGCGCATACAAACCGTAATCTGAGTCGCGCCAAAGCCCCTTGGTTTAGGGGCCGTGTTCAGACTCACAACCTACCTCCGGCGACAGCCTGAGGGTCTGGCCCGTTCTAGCCACAGCCCCAGGCCGGTCTAGCGGAAGGTAGATGGTTCGAGTCCGTCGCGGCCTGGCGCTACGGGGAGTCGAACCGGCGGCTATAGCGACTCGGCCCTATGGAGGCAACGCCTCTCACGTGACCCGGAGTTCGCCGGACGGGTGCAGATAGCACAGTTCGAACGCATCTACGATGCCCCGCCATACCGCATCTTGCGTTAGGCAGAATGCGCATCGGTCAGGTGGATTCCCGAAACGAACCCAACGGTTCGCTCTGCCTTACTGATGGTGGGTACACCGCGAGGTGTACCCTGGTGTGCATGCGCACCAATATCGAGCTGGACGGCGGACTCATAGCTGAGGCCATGCGTCGCTATCGCCTCAAGACGAAACGCGAAGCTGTGGACCTGGCCTTACGCCATCTGGTCGGCGAACCTCTGGCCAGGGATGACGCTCTCGCGCTCGAGGGCAGCGGATGGGAAGGAGACCTGGATGAGATGAGGAAGGCACGACGGCTCCAGGGCTGACCGTTGTCGATACCTCCGCCTGGGTCGAGTTCCTGCGTGGGACTGGGAGTTCCGCTCACCTGGAAGTGAGGCGTCTTTTGGCAAACGGCGAGCCGTTGGCAACGACCGAGCCCATCGTGATGGAGGTGCTGGCCGGCGCCCGCGATGACGACCATCTCCGGAGGCTGCGGGGGCTGATCCTTGGCTGCTCAATGCTGCCGGTCGCCGGGCTTGCCGACTACGAGCAGGCGGCCGCCATCTATCGATCGTGCCGCCGCTCGGGCGTCACAATCCGGCGGCTCGTGGACTGTCTGATCGCGGCGGTAAGCATCAATGCCGGTGCGACGCTCTTGCATGCTGACGCCGACTTCAATCTGATCGCGCAGCACTCGCGGCTGAGGATCGCCTCGCCCTGATCGCCGACCAGGCCGCTGGATTTCGAAAACCGGCTACGGTAACCCGCCAAAGGTCTCAGGTTCAAGTGGTCGCGTTTCGACCTAAACCTAAAACGTCCACGTGAGGGAGCCCAGCATTCCGAGCAAATCCCGGACCGCTTGGTCGCTCATGCCGCCGGTCCCGATCAACATGACCTCGAATAGGAAGTCGTTGTGGACCACGTAGCCCCGGATGAACTCGCCGACCCTGGTGCGTGATCTTTGTGATCACGTCGCCGGACATCCCAAACGCCCCTGCAGGGGCGTGAACATCGCCATCTGTACTAGAGTCCATGCAGCCGGTCGCAGCGATCCGATGCTCAGACTGGCGAGCGCACTGGAAGGCCATGCGCCCGCGCGGCATCTGCCAGGCGCTGGTCGTAGACGAAAAAAGCTCCAAGTTCGGATCGGATGCTCAACGCAGATGCGAGATGGATCGCGTCGAGAGTACGCAGGTCCAGAGGCGGGACCACGGCGCACGCGTCAAGGAGAGATTGGTCCACACCGATTAGCTCGACTCCAACCAGAAGAGCTCGCGCGTCGGCGACGGTCTGGGGGCCGACCCGGACGGCCGCTCGAAGAACCTCAGCCACCAGCAGAGCTGCCTGCCAGGTGGGGCCACGGCAGAAGCTCGGCGCGCAACGCCTCCGACTCCGGTTCGAGGCTGACCAGCTTCACGAAGGCCGAGCTGTCGAGGTAGGCGCGGGTCACCTCTCGTCCGCGCGCATCTCCGCAAGGACCTGTGAGAGCAACGGCCGGCCAGGGTCTTGTGGCCGGGGAAGACCAAGCTGGCGCATGGTCTCCTTGAGGTCGCTCAGCGCGGGCCGGATGCGCCCCTCGGCGATCATCTGGTCCACCGAGCTCCGCACGATCGGGACCAGCCTTGCCACAGGGTGGCCGTGATCAGTGATCTCCAGCGCCTCGCCCGCCGCCACGCGCCGAAGGAGGGTAGCTGTCTCCTGCTTCAGCCTGCGCACGCCGACTTGCTCCATGGGACACATTGTATCTCTGTGAGACTCATAAGGCCACAAGTTCGGGAAGCCTGCCGGCTCAGCGAAGCAGGAGACGCCAAGCCCAGCGATCGAGAATGTCGCCTGCCTCTGGTCAGTTCGCGGCCGCGCTGACTTAGCGGTAACCGATAAATAACGTTGACATTTACAGATGAACGGTGCATGTTGTCGTGGTGGAGTCAGAGGCCGCGATAGGTGCCCGGTTCAGGGCAATGGCTCCTCATCTCAACGAGCGGCAGAAGCGGCTGTGGGTTGGAAGCGAAGCTCATAGCCTGGGCAGAGGCGGGGTCTCGTTGGTGGCTCGTGCCACTGGGGTGTCCAGGCCGACCATCTACAAAGCATTGGGGGAGTTGGAAGAACCGCCGCTGGAGGGACGAGTACGTCAACCCGGAGGCGGACGCAAGTCGCTGAGCCAAACCGATCCCGGTCTGGCCGCTGCTCTCGATGAATTACTGGATCCGGACAGCCGGGGCGACCCCATGTCCCCATTGCGGTGGACTTGCAAGAGCACTGGGCAGTTGGCTCTGGCCTTGACCAAAGGCGGGCACCCGGTGAGTGCGGACACGGTCGGCAACATGCTGCATGAAGCCGGCTTCAGCCTGCAGGCCAATGTCAAGACCCACGAAGGCAGCCAGCATCC
>JBOHUQ010000093.1:0-2367 GCA_050734495.1 Candidatus Dormibacteraceae bacterium | reverse complement strand
GTATACCCCCGGCACGGCTGCACCGCCGTCGCGTCCCGGGCCCAGACGCCGGAGTGATCGCCCGCGCACTGCGCGCCGCCGGCGCGCGGCTCGTCGTGTTGGACCGCGCCGGCATCGGGGAGGATGTGCAAGGATTCCTGGTCCGCCTGCTCGCCGAGGCCGGCACGGCGGTGCTCCTGCTCGGCGAGATGCCCGCGCCCGGCGCCGCCGCGTAAGGCACATTCCTCTCGCCAATGCTAAGCCGAAGTTACCCCTGCCCTTTCGGCTGAATGCGGCGGAATGCCTGGGGTTGGGCCAGGACTGGCTTGAGATTGTTGGCATGTAATTGGAAAAAAAGACTTGACACGGCGCGGTGCGATTTGATTCGATTCGCACATGTATGTGGCTTGTGTGCCGAACCGGGCGTCGCCGCCGGCCTATCTGCTGCGCGAGGGCTATCGAGAGGGCAGCAAGGTCAAGACGCGGACGCTGGCCAATCTCTCGCACTGGCCGCTGGCCAAGATTGAGCGGCTCCGTCGCGTGTTGCGCGACGAAGTGCTGCCCGACGGGGGAGAAGGGCTGAGCATGCTGCGCAGCCTGCCGCACGGTCATGTCGCGGCGGTGCTGGGGACCGCCCGCCGGCTCGACTTCGATCGCCTGCTCGCTGCCGGGAGGGCACCGGCACGCTCGGTCGCGCTGGTCTTGGCGATGATCGTCGCACGGGTGATCGACCCGGCCTCCAAGCTCGCCACAGCGCGCGGGCTCGATGTGACGACGGCCGCCTGCTCGCTCGGGCCAGTGCTCGGGCTCGGCGCGGTTGATGAGCAGGAACTCTACGCCGCACTCGACTGGTTGCTCAGCCAGCAGCCGCGAATCGAACAGCGGCTGGCGCGGCGGCATCTGAGACAGGGGACGCTCGTGCTCTACGACGTCAGCTCGACCTATTTCGAAGGCCGCACTTGCCCGCTGGCACGATACGGCTACAGCCGCGACGGCAAGCGCGACAAGCTGCAGATCGTGTTCGGTCTCTTGTGTGCCAGCGATGGTTGTCCGGTCGCGGTGGAAGTGTTCGAAGGCAATGTCGCGGATCCGGCGACGCTGACCGCTCAGGTCGAGAAGCTCAGGCAACGCTTCTGCCTCGCCCATGTCGTATTGGTCGGCGATCGTGGCATGATTACCGAGGCGCGCATCGAAACGTTGCTGAAGCCGGCCGGCCTCGACTGGATTACCGCGCTGCGTGCCCCGAGCATCCGGACATTGCTCGAACAGGGCGCCTTCCAGCTCTCCTTGTTCGACGAACGCGACTTGGCAGAGG
This sequence comes from Candidatus Dormibacteraceae bacterium, assembly GCA_050734495.1. GTDB lineage: Bacteria > Chloroflexota > Dormibacteria > Dormibacterales > Dormibacteraceae > Palsa-870. Next base: position 1,073 of record JBOHUQ010000093.1, on the reverse strand, counting down.
TGACGTCTCCGGAGTTCCCTGGTGAACGACTGGTCGTTTGCCGCAACCCGCTGCTCGCCGCCGAGCGGGCCCGCAAGCGTCAGGAACTCCTAGCCGCCACCGAGAGGGACCTCGACAAGGTGGCGCGGGTGGTCAGCCGTCCGCGCAAGCCGCTGCGCGGCGCCGACCAGATCGGGCTCGCCGCCGGTGCCGTGCTCGATCGCCACAAGGTGGCCAAGCACTTTATCCTGAGCATCACCGAGGACGCTTTCGACTTCCGTCGCGACACCGCAGCGATCGCGGCGGAAAGCCGGCTCGACGGCTTCTATGTCATTCGCACCAGTCTCGGCGAAGCCACGCTCGCTCCGACCGAGGTGGTGCGTGCCTACAAAGGTTTGTGCCAGGCGGAGCGGGCCTTCCGTTCGCTCAAGACGGTCGATCTCGAAATCCGCCCGATCCATCACCGCTTGGCCGATCGCGTCCGCGCCCACGTGCTGCTCTGCATGCTCGCCTATTACCTCGAGTGGCACATGCGCCAGGCACTCGCCCCCGTCCTGTTCGATGATCACCAGCGCGCCGCAGCCGCCACGGCACGCGCTTCCGTCGTCGCCCCGGCACAGCGTTCAGCCGCCGCCAAACGAAAGGCCGCCAGCAAGCGCACCGACGACGGATTACCGGTGCACAGCTTCCGCTCGCTCATCACCGAGCTGGCTACCTTCACCCGCAACACCATGGCCCTCGCCAGCAACCCAAACCACACCTTCCTGCTCTACCCGCAGCCAACCGCAATCCAGGCCACTAGCTTCGCACTGCTCGGCGTCCCCGCTCGGCTGTAGGCAGTAAAGCGCCACCTTCAATCCGCATTACCAAGCGGAATCAGCGACTTGCACACCGGCGACAAGGTAACTTCGGGCTAGCGGGGTCCTCGTGCGAGGAGCGCGACCTTCGGCGCACTCACCTTCACTCGTGCGCGCCCCGCCACGCCGGCTTGCTCATGATGCCGCCGCGCCTGCCCTCCCTCTACGGCTCTCACCCGGCAGAACACGCCGGGATCGCGGCGCAGCACTCGGCCGGCAACCGGGACGAGCCCAGCC
>JBOHUQ010000092.1:0-30789 GCA_050734495.1 Candidatus Dormibacteraceae bacterium | reverse complement strand
TCCTCGGGATCGGATTTTCGGAATGTTTCTGCTCAGGACGTGGGGGCGGCCCTATGGGCGCTTGGGACGGCCGGAGTGAATCCGGCCTACGGGCCACGCGAGAGCCGGGTTATGATCCCCGGGATCGGATTTTCGGAATGTTTCTGCTCAGGACGTGGGGGCGGCCCTATGGGCGCTTGGGACGGCCGGAGTGAATCCGGCCGACGGGCCACGCGAGAGCCGAAGGGCGCTACGAGGCTTCTTTCTTTACACCCTTCGGGCCCGGGCACGCCGGGTAGTCCGAGCACGATTTGAACATCCCGTACCGGCCGCGGCGCTCGACCAGCGGCTTGCCGCAGATCGGGCAGGGCTCGTCCAGCAGCTTCGGCCCCTGGCCCGGCTTGCCATCTTTGCCGAGGTTGGCGCGATATTTGCATTCCGGGTAGCGGTTGCAGGCGACGAAAGGCCCGAAGCGGCCGGTCCTCTCCACGAGCTGCCCCTCCCCACACTGCGGGCACTTCTCGCCGGTCAGCTTGGCCTCGCTCTGCGCGGCGTCTCGCTTGATGTACTTGCAGTCGGGATATCCCGAGCACCCGGTGAACTCGCCATACCTGCCGGTGCGTAGCTGCAACGGGCGTCCGCAGTCGGGGCACTTCTCGTCGAGCAGCATCGGCTGGGGCGCCTCGCCTTCCGGCGTCAGCGCGCGGCGGAACTTGCATTTGGGATAGCGCGAGCAACCCATGAAAGGTCCGTACCGGCTCGCCTTGTGGACCAGATGTCCTTCGTTGCACAGCGGGCAGACCTCGTCGGTGTCAGCGGGAGTCGCTTCCTCCGCGGCCGTCAACATCTGCTGCAGCGGGCCGTAAAAGTCACTCACCACCGGGACCCATTCCTCGCTGCCCTTTTCGACCTCGTCAAGTCGCTTCTCGAGAGTCGCCGTGTAGTCGTCATCAGAGATGACCTTGAAATGCTCGACCATGATCGTGTTCACCGCCTCGCCGATTCGCGTCGGGTGGAGCCTGCGCTCCTTCAGCTCGACGTAGCCGTGGTCTTTGATCGTCTCGACGATCGGCGCGTAAGTCGACGGCCGGCCGATGCCGCGCTGCTCGAGCTCGCGGATGAGTGTCGCCTCTGAGTAGCGGGGCGGCGGCTGGCTGAAATGCTGCTCCGGCTTGATCGCGTGGTAGTCGAGGTCCTCGCCTTCCGCCATTTCGGGGAGGTCGGCCTCGCCGTTCTCCTCGCGCGGCCAGATCTTGTAGAAGCCGTCGAACGCCAGGACCGATCCGTTGGCGCGAAAGATGTACTCGCCGCCCTCGATCTCGACCTGTGTCTGGTCGTACACGGCAGGCGCCATGCGGCTTGCCACGAAGCGCCTCCAGACGAGGTCGTAGAGCTTGAACTCGTCGGCGCTCAGGTACTGCTTGATCGAATCGGGGGTGCGGTTGACGTCGGTCGGCCTGATGGCCTCGTGCGCGTCCTGCGCACCCGGGCTGGCCTTGACCGCCCTCGCGGTGCCCGTGTACTTGTCGCCGTGCTTCTCCTTGATCCAGGCTTTGACGCGGGTCTCCGCCTCGGCGGAGATGCGCGCCGAGTCCGTTCTCATATAGGTGATCAGACCTGTCGAGCCTTCGGCTCCGAGCTCGATGCCTTCGTACAGGTTCTGTGCGATCCGCATCGTGCGGCGCGGCGCGAAGCGCAGACGGCTCGACGCATCCTGCTGAAGCGTGGAGGTGATATAGGGCGCGTTCGAGCTCTTGGTCCGGCGCTTCTTCTCCACCCCGATGACGCGATAGCTCGCGCCCTCGAGCTTGCGGAGTATCTCTTGGGCCTCGGCCTCGGTCTTGACCTCCAGCTTGGCATCAGCCTCGCCAGGGGCGTCCCCACGCCGGCGGTTGAGCCGGGCCAGGAAGTGCTCGGCGGACGTTTTGGACAGCTCGGCGTCGATGGTCCACGACTCGACAGGGACGAACTTGCGGATCTCCTCTTCGCGATCGACCACCAGCCGCAGCGCGACCGAAGACACGCGACCCGCACCGATCCCCTTCTGCACCTTGGCCCACAGGAACGGGCTCAGGCGGTAGCCGACCAACCGGTCCACCACACGACGCGCCTGCTGCGCGTTGACGAGCCGCATGTCGATCTCGCGAGGCGCCTCGAGCGCCCGGCGGACCGCATCCGCCGTGATCTCGTGGAACTCGATGCGCTTGGGCGAGCGCAGGTTGAGGACCTCCGAGAGGTGCCAGGCGATGGCCTCGCCCTCGCGGTCAGGGTCGGACGCCAGGATGACGCCGCCGCCATCCTGCTTGACCGCCGACCTCAGCTCATTGATCGTCTTCCGCCGGGTTTCGACCACCTCGTAATGCGGCTTGAACCCGGCGTCGACGTCCACCGCGAGCTCCTTTCCGGGCAGGTCGCGGACGTGTCCCATCGAGGCGAGGACGTCGAAACGGTCACCCAGGAACCGCTTCAGCGTCTTCGCCTTGGCGGGCGATTCGACGATGATCAAGCCTTCTGTCACAGCACCTCTTTATTCCCAAACGGCCCGCTTTAATCCGCCGGCCGGCTTCTGGGCGGGCAATCCTACGCCCGTTTCTGGCCATTGCGCAATGCCCGTACGTAGCCGTCGTGGTGACGGCGCACAGCGCCGTCCAGCTCGAGAGCCGTGAGCCGGCCGAGCACCTCGGCGACCGGGAGCTGCAGTTTTCGAGCGATCTCGGCAGCCGTCAGGGACAGGACGTCAGAAAGGTGAGAGAGGATGCCGTCGCGCCCCGGCGAGACGGCAACGCGGAGGCTGCTGGGAGGCGAAAGTGGGTCGTCCAGGACCTCCTGTGTGACGCCCAGCGCCGCGAGCACGTCCCGCGCGTTCTGAACCAGGCCGGCGCCATCGCGGATCAGGCCATGGGTGCCGGTTGACAGCGGCGAGAAGACGCTGCCAGGCACCGCCATTACCTCTTTATGTAGGTCCAGCGCCGCCTCGGCCGTGATCAGGGCGCCCGAGCGCTCGGCGGCCTCGACGACGACGACCACGTCCGACAGTGCCGCGATCGTCCAGTTGCGGGCGGGAAAGTTTTGGCGTCGGGGAGTCATGCCGTCGGGAAACTGGCTGACCAGCGCGCCGCCGGCGGCGAGGATCTCTTCCGCTAGCTTGCTGTGGGCGGCGGGATAGACGATGTCCACTCCCGTGCCCATCACCGCGACGGTGATGCCCCCACCGATGAGCGCGCCTCGGTGGGCGGCCGCGTCAATGCCCAGCGCGAGGCCACTGGTGACGATGACGCCTGCGCGGGCCAGGTCGGCTGCGAGCTGCTCGGCGACCGCCTCGCCGTAAGGCGATGGCCGGCGGGAGCCGACGATGGCGACCCGAGGACCCTCGGGCGGCGGCCACCTGCCACGAGTGCGGAGCGCTTCGGCTTCACGCAGCAACGTCTTGGAGCCTGTAGCCGAGCGCTTCGAGGATGTGGCGTTCCTGGATATGGTCCGAGCCCTCCAGGTCGGCTGCGGTCCGCGCCACCCTCCAGGCCCGATGGAACCCGCGTGCCGTGAGACCTCTCTGCTCCGACCAGCGCTCCAGCGTTCGCCTCGACAAGGAGTCCAGGCCGGCCAGCTTGCGCAGGCGGGCGGGCTTCAGCTGGGCGTTGAGACAGCCCTGCCGGGCCAGCTGCAGGCGGCGCGCCGCCACCACCCTTGCGCGAACCGGCGCCGAGCCTTCGCCGGTCGGCTCCGACGCCAGCGTTTCCAGCTTCACCCGCCCGACGCCCACCTTGAGGTCGATCCGGTCGAGCAGCGGACCGGAGAGCCGGCGCCGGTAGGAATCGATCGCGCCGGGCGTGCACCGGCAGCTCCGCACCGAGTCGCCGGCCCACCCGCACGGGCATGGATTTGTAGCGGCCACCAGGGTGAAGCGAGCCGGATACGAAACCGAGCCCCCTGACCTCGTGATCGTGACCCGGCCGGTCTCGATCGGTTGGCGCAACGCTTGCAGCACAGGCGCTTGAAACTCGGCCAGCTCGTCGAGGAAGAGGACGCCGTGGTGCGACCGGCTGATCTCTCCGGGCAATGCGATAACTGCTCCGCCGCCGATCAAGCCCGCGCTTGAAACGCCGTGATGCGGAGCGCGAAAAGGGCGCGCCCAGTCCAGCGGCTGCCGTCCCGGCAGCTCCCCGAGCAGGCTCCTCACCTGCGCGACCTCGAGCGCTTCGTCCAGCTCCAGCGGAGGCAGGATGCCCGGCAGGCAGCGCGCGAGCATCGTCTTGCCGGCGCCGGGAGGACCGCTGAGGAGCAGGTGATGACCGCCTGCCGCGGCGATCTCGAGGGCTCGGCGGCCCTCCTCCTGGCCGTGGACCTCAGCCAGGTCGTTCTCCCACGATTCAGGGTTCGCATCGAGATCGGCGCCGCTCGGCGCATACGGTTCGGTCGTTTCGAGTCCCAACAGGTGACGGACCACCGCCTTCAGGTCGATGCAGGGCATGACGACCAGGCCCTCGACGAGCGCCGCTTCGGCCGCGTCGGGCGCGGGCACGAAAATGCGCTCGAACCCGAGCGCGCGGAGGCCGCGTGCGGCGACCAGGACTCCGTCGACATGGCGCACAGCTCCGTCGAGCGCGAGCTCGCCGAGGAAGGCCGTGTTCGGTGGCGGCTTCTTGCCGGCCCGCGCCAGCGCAATGGCGACGGCGATCGGGAGGTCGAGCGCGCTGCCTTCTTTGCGCAGCTGGGCGGGCGCGAGGTTGACGGTCAGGCGCTGTCCGGGAAACTCCAGGCCGCTGTTTTTGATCGCCGACCGCACGCGTTCGCGCGCTTCCTTGACTGATGTCGCGGCCAGTCCCACGAGAAAGAACTTGACCTCGCCATGAGCAATGTCGGCCTGGACCTCGATGGTGCGCACGTCGAAGCCGACGAGCAGGCACGACTGGACCGATCCGAACACGGAGCCGACGCTAGCGGGATCGAGTGGCTCTGACAGCCTCGCCTGTTAAGGCGTCGCTGCGAACCAGCCGCCGCCTGGGCTCGAGGTGATCGCGGCCGTGGACGCCCTTCCATTGAGCCAGTCAACCTCCCCTCCCTACGCGGTTCGCCGGTCACGCTTCCAGGAAATCCGCGACCTCGTCATGGAAAGCTTGCGGCTGCTCGACGAAGATCATGTGCCCTGAGTCGCCGACGACCACCTGGCGCGCCCGCGGGATCGCGCCGCTGATCTCCGCGGCGCACACGGGGCCGCAGATGAAATCGTCGTCGCCGGTAATGACAAGGGTCGGGGCGGTGATGCTCGGCAGGCGGTCCCGAAGGTCGAAGGTGTTGAAGATTCGTTCGTTGAACAACTTCAACGCATCCGCGTTGATGGTCTCGGACCGAAGAGTGTCGGCGTACCCGGCCTCCACCGCGCCGTAGTGAGCGAAGTAGAGGGGGACCTCCCGAAAGAACAGGTCCGTGAGCTGGCGGTCGTCGGCGAACGTGACCTGCTGCTCCTCGTCGAGCGCGGCGGCGGCGTCCGAGTACCAGGGTTGACCTGACCGCTTGTCCATCCCCGCGCGCATCGCCGCTTCCTCGTCAGCACCGAAGTGCGCGAGGCTGGAGGCGATCACCAGTCGCTGGACGCGGTTCGGATACGCGGCCGCGTAAGCCTGGGCCACAACGCCCCCATGCGAGTGCCCGAGGAGCAGCAGCTGTTCCTGGCCGAGGTGGCCGCGCAGCTCCTCGACGTCGCAGACGTAATCCTCGATCTGGTAAGCGACTGGATCCGCCGGCCGGTCTGAGCCACCCGTGCCTCGCGGGTTGAGCATGACCAGCGTGAACCTCTCCCAGAGTCCCGCCAGGTCCGCGAAATAAGACGAGGAGAAGCCAGGACCGCCGGGATGGCAGACCAGCACCGGCCCCGTTCCCATCTTCCGGTAGGTGAGCTTTCGTCCTTCCTTTGTGTTGAATTTCATGTCAGGCGGGTTTCCGGTTGCCAGTGGCCGTCGCCGTCGAGGTAGCCGGCGGGCTGGTCGGGCTCGTGGCTCAGCACCAACAGCCAGCGATGGTTTTGCGCCTCCTCGAAAAGCCGCGCCTTCTGCTCGAAAACGCGCAGGGGCTCGAGGTCCGCCGACATGTTCCAGGCCACCTTCAGGTGCGGAGTCTGAGGCACGAGGTCGCCGGTCACAGCGCAGGCGAACGCGCCCGAGCGCAGGATCATGACCTGGCTTCCGGGAGTGTGGCCGCCAACCTGGCGAACCTGCACGCCGGGCATGACCTCGGCGTCACCGTCCAGGTACTCGACAAGCTTGTTTCCGTCGTCCAGCGGCGTGAAGTCGTCGAGGACGTAGCCGGGCTTGCTCCGCACATCTGGTTGGACGGCGAAGTCCCACTCGCTGCGCTGGATGAAGTGTCGCGCTCGCTTGAACGTGAGCTCCAGCCCTCCGTGCTCGTTCCGCCGCGTGAGGCCGCCCGCGTGATCCCAGTGCAGGTGAGTCGTGATCACGGCGTGAACCTCGTCAGGCCGGATGCCCAGCCGCTGCAGGGAATGCAGCAGTCCTTCCGGCTCGCGCAGGGCGACCTGCTGAGCCCGCTTCTCGCTCAGCTTCGTCCCGATGCCGGTCTCACAGACGATGACGCGGCCGTTGACGCGTGCGATTACGCAGACGCACGCGCACTCGATCATGTTGTTCGCGTCGGCGGGCTTCTGCCTTTCCCAAAGCACCTTCGGCACCACGCCGAACATCAGTCCCCCATCGGCCTTCCACCGACCTGACATGAGCAGGTGAAGTTCGAAGTCGCCGAGCTGCATGTCGCCTATATGCTGCGCGAAATGGCTGCCTCCGCGATACGCACCTCCAAACTCTCGAAAGACTATGGGGTCGGCAGAGGGCTGTTCGACCTCGACCTGGAGGTGGCCTCACAAGACGTTTTCGGTTACCTCGGTCCGAACGGCGCCGGTAAGACGACGACCATCCGCCTGCTCATGGGGATGATCAGGCCGACGGGCGGAGCCGCTTACGTCTTCGGCCTCGACTGCCGTCGCGACTCGGTGGCGGTCAAACGCAGGGTGGGATACCTGCCGGGCGATATGCCCCAGTTCGGCAGCCTGCGCGGCAAGGAGGTGGTCGCTTACCTCGGCGGCATGCGGGGCGGCGTCGACTCCAAAACAGTTCGCACCATCGCGGGACGATTCGACCTCGACCTGAACCGCCGCTTCAGGGAGTACTCGACCGGCAACAAGCGGAAGCTCGGCATCCTCCTCGCCTTCATGCACAAGCCCGACCTCTTGATCCTCGACGAGCCCACGAGCGGGCTCGACCCGCTGAACCAGCAGGGGTTCTATGAGTTGCTTCGCGAGGCGCGTGACGGAGGCGCGACCGTGTTCCTCTCCTCTCACGTCCTGTCCGAGGTCGAGCACATCTGCGACCGAGTCGGGATTGTGCGCGCGGGACGCCTCGTCCGGGTCGCGGAGCTGGAAGACCTCCACCACATCCGCGCCTATCACGTTGAGATCGAATTTGCGCCCGGCACATCGGTGCCCGAAGCTGCGATCCGGTTCGCCGGCGGTGTGGAGGACGTGACGATGGAAGGTCAGCGCGCCAGGTGCACCGTGCGCGGGAGCTTCGAGCCGTTGTTCGATGCCATCCGGGATGCGAAGGTGACCGACCTGGTCAGCAGCGAGCCGAGCCTCGAGGAGATCTTCCTCAGCTACTACAGCGAGACCGGTCAAGGCCAGAAAGTCCTCCCCGAATGACCGCGATAGTCCTCGGTCTCCGTGCCGGCCGGTGGGGCGTGGTCGGGTTTTCGATTCTGTCTTTCGTGTCGAGCTACGTCCAGGCGGCGGCCTTCTATAAGCTCGCGGGCCACACGGCTGCCGAGCGGGCTGCGTTCGCGCAATCGATGTCGCAGCTGGCCTCCCAGCTCACGTTGATCCTGCCTTCACCGATGCGTCCCGACACCGTCGGCGGCTACGTCCAGTGGCGTGCGTATGGCGGCCTGGCGATTCTCTTCGCCGTCTGGGCGCTCGTCTCGGGCAGCGGCGCCGCCCGCGGAGACGAGGAGCGCGGCCTGACCGAGGCGGTGCTGACCACCGGGCTCGCGCGCTCGGGATGGCTCGCGTCGCGCGTAGCCGGATTCGCGGCCGCAAGCTTCGCCGGTGCTCTCGCAGGTGGTTTGGGGCTGGTGGCCGGCGCGGCAGGCGGAGGTGAGTCAATCGCCTTGCGTCCCCTGCTCGAGATCGGCGTGGCGCTCGCCGCGCTCGCGCTCAGCTGCTACGCCCTGACGGTGTTGATCGCGCAGGTGGCGGGCGCACGGGTCGCGACCGCCGCGGCGGGCATTGTCTTGGTCAGCCTGTTTCTCGTGAATTCGCTGAGCCGGACTCTGACGGGGCTGGCCTCGGTGCGGTGGCTCTCGCCCTTTCACTATTACGAGCTCAACCAACCGCTGGCTCCGGGCGGCGTGTTTGACGTTCGAGCGACGCTCACGATGCTGGCCATCGCGGCCGTGGCGGCCGCGGCGGCCGCTGTGCTCTTCGAGTCCCGCGACCTCGGTGCGGGGGCCTTCGGCCTACCGGCGCGTCCTCGGCCCGTGAGCTATCAGCCGTCCAAGTCACCGGTGTGGCGGGTCGCCGTCGTGCGCAGTCTCTACGAGCGGCGGTTTGGGTTGACGATGTGGGCGGCCGGGTCGGCCGCGGCTGCCGTCCTGTTCGCCTATCTGACCAAGACCGTCATCCAGCCAATGCTTTCGATTCCCGCCCTGGGCCACTTTTTCGGTGGTTTCGGTGGCGGTCAGCTGTACTCGTCGTTTCTCGGATACTTCTGGCTGACCTTCGCGGAGCTGCTGTTTGCCGGATTCGCGATTACGCAGGTCGCCCGCTGGGCCGCCGAGGACACAGACGGCCGGCTCGAGCTGACCCTCAGCACACCCACTCCCCGCGCCGGGGTCGTCCTGGAGCGGGCGATCGCGCTCACGATCGGGGCCGCCATCGTGGCGGCGGTCAGCGGCGTCGCGGCGGCGGCGGCAAGCCATCACCTGGCCATGAACGTGAGTGGCGAGCGCCTGGTCGAAGGGACGCTGCTCCTGGTTCCGTTCGTCCTGGTTTTCGCCGCCGCCGGCTCGGTCCTTGCATCGTGGAATCCTCGGGGGGCGGTCGGGTTGCTTGGAGGCTTGGCGTTTGCGAGCTACCTGGTCGACGAGCTCGGACCCCTGCTCAGCTGGCCGGCCTGGGTCCAGGACGTCTCCGCCTTCAAACTCTTCGGGACCCCGCTGGCAACCGGCATCGATCGGACCGACCTTTTGATCATGATCGCGATCATCCTCGTAGGCTTCGGAGCATCGATACTTCTCGTGGAGCGTCGAGACGTCGGCGCCTGATCGGCCACGAATAGTAGCCAAGCACCGGAAAGGGAGGTAAACTGCGTCGCCATGCCGAGATCGATGTGGAAAGGCGTCGTGTCGTTCGGAATGGTCTCGATTCCAATTCGGCTCTACAACGCGACGGAGTCGACCTCCAAAGTGTCGTTTCGACAGCTCTGCCCCGACCACAAGTCGCCCATCACGTACAAGCGCTGGTGCGCAGAGGGCGATCACGAGGTCCAGTACGGAGAGATCCTCAAGGGCTACGAGGTAGGCAAGGATCGCTACGTGATCATCGACGAGAAGGACCTGGACAACCTCCCCCTGGCGACGGCCCACTCGATCGACATCGAGGAGTTCGTCCCAGTCGACGACGTGGCGCCCGGACTGTACTTCAAGAATGCGTACTTCATGGAGCCCGAAGAGCTCGGCAAGAAGCCCTACCAGCTGCTTCGCAAAGCGCTCGAGGCGACCGGGCGCATGGCGATCGCCAAGATCGCCCTGCGCGACCGCGAGCACCTGGCCGCCCTCCACCCGAACGGCCACGGGATCCTCATGAATACGCTGAACTGGCCGGACGAGATCCGATCGACCGAAGGCCTGAAAGGGCTCGAGGGCGACGTGAAGATCAACCCCAAAGAGCTCGAGATGGCCAAGGCCTTGATCGAGAGCCTGGCCGACTCCTTCGATCCGAGCCGCTACAAGGACGAGTACAAGGAAGCGGTGATGAAGGTGGTGCAGGCGAAGATCGACGGCGAGGTCATCGAGGCACCCGCGGCGCCCCAGACCGCCAAGGTCATGGACCTGATGGAGGCGCTTCGAGCCTCGGTCGAGCAAGCGAAGAAGTCCCGCGCCACGCAGAAGAAGGCTCCGGCCAAGACCGAGAGGGCGCGCCGCAAAGCCTCCTGACCCGCGGCACTTGAAGGGGTCCCCGCGAACTCACGGCACAGCCTCTGAGCTCGTGGGGCACTTAATCTGACTCCAGGTGCAGGATTCAGATCAGCTTCAGATCGACCTCGAGAGCTTTCCCGGGGAGATGCGGCCCATGCAGGCTGCTTCCGCCGAGGCGCCGTTCAGCTCGCCCGACTACCTGTTCGAGGTGAAGTGGGACGGCCTCCGATGCATCCTGTTCCGCGACGTGGATGGGGCGGTGCGCCTGCAGGACCGCGGCCTCCACGACATCACGGCCGATCTGCCCGAAGTTGTGGCAGCCGCCCGGCGCGTCCCTCCCGGCAGTGTCATCGACGGCGAGCTGGTCGCCACCGACAACGAAGGCCGGCCGGATTACACGCGGCTGCGCGAGCGCCTGGCGGGCGGCGCGGCGCTGAAGGACAGGATCCCCACGGCCTACCTCGCCTTTGACGCCCTCTACCTCGAAGAGAAGCCGCTGGTTCGGCAGCCGATCAACCGCCGGCGGGCGCGGTTGAGCAAGGCGGTCGAGGCGGGCGGACACATCTTCGTGCCGGACCACATCGACGAAGACGGGGTCGAGCTGTTCGAGGCGTGCCTCGAACGCGGCCTGGAGGGTGTGGTCGCGAAGCACAGGCTGAGCCCGTACGTGCCGGGCCAGCGAAGCCCCTTCTGGCTCAAGGTCAAGGCGGTCAAGTCGGACGATTTCGTCGTCATCGGCTGGATGGGCGAGCAACCGTTCGACGCGCTGGTGGTGGGGTATCACGAGGACGAACGGCTGCTGCCATGCGGGACGGTCGGAGGCGGCTATGACGACGCGGCAACTCACACCATCAAAGAGGCGCTCGCGGAGCTTGCCACCGAAGACTCGCCGCTGGATCCTCCTCCGATCATGGTCAATCCCGTTCATTGGGTGAGACCGGAGCTGGTGGTCAGCATGCGTTACTCGGAATGGTCCCCGGATGGAACGCTGCGGTTTCCGATCTTCAACGGGTTGCGCCCCGAAGTCGATCCCGCGGAGGCGATCCGGCACCGGCCACGAGTCGTGATCTCAGGGCACGTGAAGCCGGGCTCCCTCGCATACGACCTGACACGGTTCCCGTTTTGATGGAATCGCCGGCGGAACCCGTTGAGCCGGTAATGGAGCCGGGTTTCGACGTGGTCACCGGGGCGTTCAGCTTCACGGGCCGCGCCATCGCACAGCGCTTGCTCTCCGAGGAGCGCCGCGTTCGCACACTCACCAACCACCCGCAGCGCCCCGGAAGCGACGAGATCAAGGTCGACGTGGCGCCGCTGCAGTTTGCGGATCGCGCTGCGCTGGTCGAGAGCCTGCGCGGGGCGGACACTCTGTACAACACGTACTGGGTGCGGTTCCGTCACGGCAAGCTGAGCTTCGGCGACGCCATCGCCAACACGAGGATCCTGGCCGGCGCGGCGGCCGAGGCGGGTGTGCGAAAGATCGTCCACATCTCGGTCAGCAACCCTTCTCTCGACTCACACCTGGACTACTACGCCGGCAAGGCGCGGACCGAGGAGATCATCCGGACGTCGGGGCTGCGCTGGGCCATCGTCAGGCCAACCCTCGTATTCGGTTCGGGCGACATCCTGCTCAACAACATCGCGTGGCTGCTGAGGCGAATGCCGATCTTCGCGGTTCCCGGTCTCGGCACGTATCGCGTGCAGCCGGTTGCGATCGAAGACGTGGCGGAGATCGCCACCTGGGCCGCACAGCAGAGTGACGACATGACGGTCGACGCCGCCGGGCCCGACATCGTCACGTACTCGGAGCTGGTGGAGGGAATCGCGATCGCGGTCGGGCGCAGGCCGCGGTTCGTGTACATGCCGCCTCGCCTGACCCTGCTCGTGGGAAACCTCGTCGGGGCATACGTCCACGACATAGTGCTCACGCGGCAGGAGCTGGAGGGCCTGATGGAGGAGCTGCTGGTCTCGCACGAGAAGCCGCGCGGCACGCGGCGGATCGACAACTGGCTGCTCACGAACGCGGACGCACTCGGACGAAATTACGCATCAGAGCTCGCAAGGCACTGGAGTTGACGCAGGGCGCTGGTACCCTGCCGGTCATGACGCCGCCCCCGTCGAGCGGTCCGATCGCGGTTGAAGCGCAGGACCTCGTCAAGAGCTACGGCGTCGTGCGCGCGGTCGACGGCGTCAGCTTCCAGGTGTGGCGCGGCGAGATCATGGGCTTTCTCGGCGCGAACGGCGCGGGCAAGACGACCACGCTGCGCCTGCTTTGCGGACTGCTCACGCCGACGTCGGGGCGGGCACTCATCGACGGCTTCGACATCCACTCGCAGCCGCTCGACGCCAAAGCCCGGCTCGGTTACCTCGACGAAGAACCCTTCGTGCACCCGCACCTCACCGGTCGCGAGTTCCTGAACTACATTGCGGACCTGTATCGCATGCCGCGCGGTCCCGAGCGCCAGCAGCGCATGGAGCGCCTGCTGGGCTTATTTGAGCTGGCGGATCGCAACGGCGAGCTGATCGGCGCGTACAGCCACGGCATGAAGCAGAAGATCGGCTTGGCTTCTCTGCTCATTCGTGAGCCTTCTGTGCTGCTGCTGGACGAACCGACGAACGGTCTCGACCCGCGCTCGGCCCGGCTGGTCAAGGACCTGCTCGAGGAGCTGGCCGCGCATGGCACAACCGTCCTGCTCTCAACCCACATCCTCGAGGTCGCGCAGGCGCTGTGCAAGCGCGTGGCGATCATCGACCGCGGACACATCGTGGCGACGGGGACGATGGAGGAGCTGCGGGCCCAGGCCGGGTCTGAACAGGCAAGCCTCGAGGAGCTGTTCTTGAAGCTGACGGCCGGGCCGGAATCGCGGGAGCTCATCGAGCGACTGCTCGCGCCCTCACCGTGAGCGAGCGAACGCTGGTCATCCTCAGGGCCGAGCTGCTCGCATGGCGGCACCGCCTGTTGGGTCGAGGTCCGGGGAGGCTGGCCCTCCTCGGCGTGTTCATGCTGGCGGCGGCGGTGTTCATCGGCGGCGGGGCATTTACGATCGGTGCGGCGGCCGGCCATTTCCTGCCGGTGGCCCGCGACACCATCCTCACCGGAGGCTTCACCTCGCTGTCCGTGCTGATGCTGGTGATCGGCTTTCCGACTGTGATCGCCACCTTCTTCGTCGGACGCGAGCTGCTTCAGCTGGTGCTGGCGCCGGTCCGGCCGCTAGACATATTCGCCGCGAGGCTGATGATCGCGATGAGCGCGAACCTCTTGATCAGCAGCATCCTCCTGATGGGGACGCTCGGAGTGGGCGTCGGGTCGGGTGCCCCGCTCGTGTACTTTCCGCTGGCGGTCTTCCTGATCTTCGTCCAGGTGCTGGTGGTGACCGCTCTGCAGGCGATCCTGATGTCGGTCGTCCTTCGTTGGGTTCCCGCACGGCTGGCTCGCGATGTGGCCGCGGCCGTTGCAGGTCTTGCCGGCGCCGGCTTTTACCTGGCCTGGAACATCAACCTTCGGCAGTCGTTTTCACCAAGGGACCACCCGGACCTCACCAACCTCACCTCTTTAGTCAACCACGTGGAGTGGCTGCCTTCGGCGTGGCCCGGTCACGCGCTCAGCGCCGTCATCGCAGGCAGCACCGCGGAGGCCGCGACGTGGGTGGCTTTTTCCGTGGCATTCTGCCTTCTGGTGCTCGCCATGGCGGAGATCCTCTACCGGCGCACGCTGCTCACGGGACTTGGAGTGTTCGGAGGCCCCCAGCCGATCTGGCGGCGCAGCACCGCCAAGCAGGCGCTCGCGGTCGCGCGGGCAGGGGCGGCCGCTCCGTTTCGCGCCATCGCGCTGAAGGACTGGCTCAGCTACCGGCGCGATATCAGGCGGCTGAGCCGGATGCTGCCCGCGTTCCTCTTCCCCATCGGCTACGCGTTTGCGTTTCTCCGGCCGTCGCGAAGCATCACTAGCTTCTGGACGGAGGTGTTTTTGGTCGGGTTCATCTCGATGTTCATGTCCACCGCGCTCGCGACGCCCTCGATTCCGAGCGAAAGGCGCGGCTTTCAGCTGCTGCGGATGGCGCCGATGACGATGGCGCAGTTGATACGCGCGAAGATCATGCTGACGCTGCCGCCGGTGCTTGTGCTCACGTTCGCCTTCAGCATGGTGGTCGCCACCGTGAGCGGAAGCGGCATCGCCCAGTATCTGGAGCTGGCGGTCCTCGTCGTGTGGCTGGGGATCGGGTTCGTCTCGGTCGGAGTTTCAGCAGGGGCCATCGATCCACGGTTCGACGCCTCAGACGACCGCCGGGCGGTGGGCATCGTGGGAACGCTCGCCGGCCTGGGAGGGACGGTCGGATTCGGATTGCTGAGCGTGGGCTCGCTGGCCCTCCTGGTGTTCGGCTACACCGCCTCGCAGGGCATCAACCAGCTTGGCCCGATCCCGGCCACCCCGGCGGTGGGCGCGCTGATGTGGGCGGGTGCGCTGGTGGCCCTGGTTGGAGCAGCAGCGATAGTGATCACGCTCCTGTGGTTCGCCAACGCGCGCCTGCGTGCATGGGAGGGCGCAATCGCGTCGGTCTGAAGGGGAGGCCACCATCCCTGGCACGTCTGCTCACGGAATGGCCAACCTTTGAACTTCGACAAGTGGGGCCAAACGCAGAATTGAACTTGCGACAGCCTTCGCGGCGGTACTGCAGATCAGCCGAACGGGTCTTCGATCAGCTCTGAGGTGAAGCCGCCGCCCGGGGCGACTGTGAGGCCGACCACCGCGTAGCGGATGCGGCCTCGCCAGCCGGTCAGCGCGCGGTACTCGGCTGCTGCCGCCATCAGGGATCGCCGCTTATGT
This sequence comes from Candidatus Dormibacteraceae bacterium, assembly GCA_050734495.1. Classification (GTDB taxonomy): domain Bacteria; phylum Chloroflexota; class Dormibacteria; order Dormibacterales; family Dormibacteraceae; genus Palsa-870. The sequence goes on along the minus strand of JBOHUQ010000092.1, from coordinate 15,791 downwards.
GTACCCACCGCCTCCAGCGGCGTTCCAAACGAATCGTCTGTGCGTGTCTTGACTTCGACCACGACCAGGTCGTTGCCTCGGCGGCATACGAGGTCCAGCTCGCCTCGCCGCGCGAGGAAGCCCGCGCCTACAACTTCGTAGCCCCGTTTGCGCAGCAGGTCGGCGGCGGCCTTTTCTCCCGCCCTCCCAAGCTCTACCCGGGAAGGGCGGCTTCGCGAAACGGCGCCCATGTCGTCCGGTGGATCGGGCTCGGGCCGAGGCGGCGGATGGCGGTGCGATGCCCCGGCGTGGCGTAGCCCTTGTGGTCGGCGAAGCCGTAGCCAGGGTAGAGGCGGTCGTACTCGACCATCGCTCTGTCCCGGGCTACTTTGGCCACGATGCTCGCGGCCATGATCGAGGCGCAGGTGCGGTCGCCGCGGACCACGGCCATTTGGGGGAGCGGTGCTTCGGGCACGTCCCAGGCGTCGACCAGCAGGTACTCCGCCGTGATCTTCAAGCCCGCGACCGCGCCAGCCGTGGCCAGGTGGCGCGCGCGGATCAAACCCAGGCTGTCCACCTGTGCGTGGTCGACCGCGCAGACCGACCAGGCCAGCGCCCTCCTGCGGATGATTGCGTCCACGCGATCCCGATCCAGCGGCGTCAGGAGTTTCGAGTCGTCCAGGCCCGGGATGCGAACGCCGATCGGCAGAACTACCGCCCCGCCTACGACCGGGCCTGCGAGCGGGCCCATCCCGACCTCATCGACACCCGCGACGACCCGGTAGCCCATCGAGCGGGCCATGCGCTCGTAACGCCAGAGCATTGGTCTCACTTCATCGAGACTAGCGAGCACTGGCTTCGGATGCCACCGTCTTTACAACGATTCAATGGCGAGCCGCCCCACCCGGCGCTTCGCGCCGACCTCCCCGCACGGCAGGGAGGTGAACACTTACTCCGTCCCTTCCTCTGCCGGATCTGAGGCAGTCTCTGCTTCCGGTTCCTCTTCTCGGATCAGGCGGCGGCGTTCTCGGATGCGGGCTTCCTTTCCTACTTTTCCGCGCAGGTAGTACAGGCGGCCCTGGCGAACGTCTCCGTGACGCAGGACGTCGATCTTGTCGATGCGGGGTGAGTGGATCATGAAGGTGCGCTCGACTCCCACACCGTGCGTCACCCGCCGCACCGTGAAGTTCTGGCGCAGCCCTCCACCGGTCACCCGGATCACCGTGCCCTCGAAGACCTGGATGCGCTCACGGGTACCTTCCACAACCTTGGCGTGCACCTTCACCGTGTCGCCCGCTCGAAGGGCGGGCACCTTTTCCTTTTGCTGCTCTTGCTCGAGCTGCTGGATCACGTTCATGTTTTTTTCAACTCCTTGGTGTGCAAACCACCTCTTTGACTTGCTTGCTGGCGGCGCCACTGGCGAATCCGAGCGTGGTCGCCGGAAAGTAGGACCTCGGGGACGCTCATGCCCCGGTATTCGGCCGGCCGCGTGAACTGCGGCCAACCCGACGGCTCGATGGAAAAGCTGTCGTGCGCCAGCGACTCGGGATCGCCCACGACGCCCGGCACCAGCCGCGCGACCGCGTCGACCAGGACCATCGCGGGGATCTCGCCCCCGCTCAACACATAGTCGCCGATCGACACCTCGCGCGCATCCAACGCCGTGCGCACCCGATCGTCGATGCCCTCGTAACGGCCGCACACGATGATCAGTCCCGGCTCGAGCGCCAGGTTCTCGGCCATCCGCTGGTCGAGAGGCTCGCCCCAGGGCTCCAGGAGGATCACCGGCCCAGGGTTGCCAGGACGGATCGATTCCACGGCCTCGATCACGGGCTCCGGCTTGAGCACCATCCCGGGACCTCCTCCGAACGGCATGTCGTCCACCTGGCGGTGCCGGTCGTGGGTGTGTTCCCGAAGGTCATGCGCGTGCAGCTCGATCAAACCCTTCTCGATGGCACGTCCGACCACGCCCTGGTCGAAGACGGGGGCGAACATCGCCGGGAAGATGGTGACGACGTCAAATCTCAATCGCGCGCATCCTCGACCTGAACCAGCCAGTCGGCCACCACGACGCGCCCTGCGTCGACGTCGACCTGGACCACGGCGTCCTTCGTCGCCGGGATCAGGTGTTCCACCGTTCCATCGCGGCTGACCCATACGTCGTTGGCCGGGCGCTCCAGGATCTCCGCGATGACCCCGAGCTTCTGGCCCGAGCTGGTGAGGACCGTGAGTCCCACCACCTGGTGGTGATAGAACCGGCCTTCGGCCAGAGGGCGCGCCTCGGCCTCCGGGACCTCGAGGTAGCGACCCCGAAACAGGTCCGCCATGGTGCGGTTGTCGATTCCGCGCAGCTTGACCACCAGGCCCGGATGGCCGGGTCGGCTCCACTCCACCGCGCGCTCAGCTCCCTCGAGCAACATGCATGCGCCCGCGTTGAATCGGTCGTCGAAGTCTGTCAAGGGAATCACCTTGACAGCCCCCTCCACTCCATAGGCCCCGGCGACCTGGCCGACGCGGATCATCCGCGCGTACCTCCATTCCGCGGCCCCCGTGATCGGGGCTCGTGCCGTGTCTCGGGAGCATTGGCGAGGTCGACGAAGACACGTTTGCGGTCTTTGAGCGACGCGACCCGCACCAACGTTCGGATGGCCTCGATGTTGCGGCCGGCCTTGCCGATGAACCGGCCAACGTCGGCGTCCGCGAGCTTGACCTTGATCGCAATGGTCCCGCCTCCGCGCTCGAACGACTCGACCAAGACCTCTTCGGGCTTCTCGGCGAGGGACTTGGCTACGTACTCGATGAGGGCCCTGTAGTCCACGCCCGGACCCGCGGGGCCCTCTGAACGATCACGCCGGAAGCCGCCGCGGTTGAACCCGCCACCGCCCCCGCGAAAATCACGCCGTGCCGGTCGACTGCTCTGCGTGTCGCTCAAGAATCCCCTCCCGCTTCAACAGGCTCCGCGCGGCCTCGCTCGGCTGAGCGCCCTGCAGGAGCCAGCGCCTGACTTTCTCCACGTCGATCTTGACCTCAACTGGGTCCTTCATCGGATCGTAATACCCGAGGTGCTCGATGAACCGGCCGTCGCGTGGCGAACGCGCATCCGCCACCACGAGGCGGTAGAAGGGATGCTTTTTCGCCCCCATCCGCCTCAACCTGATCTTTACCAACTGGTGCCTCCTTTTCCGAACAGCCGTGGAAGGCCCACGGCTTTGCCTTTGCGGTTGACCGCACCGAATCGCCTGGCGAGCTTCTGCATCGCCTCGCGGGCTCTCAGCACCCGGTTGACGTCGGCAGGCTGTACGCCACTGCCACGAGCGATGCGCTTCTTGCGCGCTCCGTCGATGACCTCCGGATGCGCCCGCTCGCGCGCAGTCATCGACAGGATGATGGCCTCCATCTTCTTGACTTCTCGTTCAGTATCCTGGCCGGCGAGCTGGCCCTTGAGCGCGCCGCCGCCTGGCACCATGTCCAGCACGCTTTCGAGCGACCCCATGCTGCTCACCTGTTTCATCTGGGCCAGCATGTCGTCGAAGGTCACCTGGCCGGCGCGCAGTCGCTTCTCGACCTCGACCGCTTTGTCCTTGTCCACCGTGCGCTCGGCGCGCTCGATCAGTGTCAGCACATCGCCCATGCCCAGGATGCGGGATGCCATCCGTTCGGCGTGAAACACCTCGAGGTCCTGCGGCTTCTCCCCCGTCCCGGCGAAGCGGATTCGCTGCCCGGTCGCCACGCGAAGCGAGAGGGCGGCTCCTCCCCTCGCGTCGCCGTCCAGCTTGGTGAGGATCACACCGTCGAGGCCGATCTCTCGGCCGAACGCCTCCCCCACCTTCACCGCCTCCTGGCCCGTCATCGAGTCGGCGACGAGGAAGGTTTCGGTCACCGGGACGGCGGCCTTCAGCTGCTCGACCTCTCGCATCAGCTCCGCGTCCATATGGAGGCGTCCCGCGGTGTCGAGGATCACGACATCCAGCAGCAGGCGCTTCGCTTCCCGGATTGCGGCGCGGGCGATCTCAGCCACATCGCCTTGCCCCGAGTAAAAACCGACCTGTTCCCGCGAGGCAAGGGACTTCAGCTGGTCCACTGCGGCGGGGCGCCTGAGATCCAGCGCCGCGACCAGCGGCTTGTGGCCCTCCCGGCGCGCCAGCAGTGCGAGCTTGATCGCGGTCGTGGTCTTGCCTGAGCCCTGCAGGCCGACCAGCATCAGCACCGTCGGAGGCGCCGGCGCGTAGCGAAGCCCCTCCGAGTTGCCCCCAAGGAGTTCCACGAGCTCGGTGTTGACGGCCTTGACTACGTGCTGCGGGGCGGTGAGCCCTGACGCCACCTCGGAACCCACCAGCCGGGCCCGTACGCGATCGACGAACTCTTTGACCACCTTGAAGTTGACGTCGGCTTCGAGGAGCGCGAGCCTCACCTCGCGCAGGCCCGCCTCGAGATCCTCCGGGCGCAAGACGCCGCGTCCCGAGATCTTCTTGAGCGCGGCGGCCAGGCGGTCGCTGAGCGCTTCGAACATCTAGACCGCCCCTTCGAGCCGCGCCACCCGCCGCCTCAAGCCGTCGAGCTCGCGCTCGAGGACTGCGACCGCGCGGCGCCTGCGGGCGGACTCCGCCAGGAGGCCGAGGCGGCGCTCGTACTCCTGCATCGCGGAGGTGGAACGGCGGACGATGTCGTGCACCGCCGCACGCGAAGTGCCCTGGTGGTCCGCGATCTCCGCCAGCGACCAGTCGCTCCGCAGGTAGAGGTCGACGACCTCTCGTTGGTGGTCGGTCAGCAGCGCGCCGTAGCGCTCATAGAGGGCCAGGGCGCGGCCGCGCGCCTGAAGGGTGTCAAGGGCCATGCCTTGACAGCTTACCAAGGTAGAATCAAGAAGTTTTGGACGACTTGCTGATCGAGGCGTTTCGGTACAACAGGTGGGCGAACCTGCATCTCCTGGACGTCTGCGCGAAGCTGTCCGGCGAGCAGCTGCTGCTGACCGCTCCGGGCACCTACGGGACCATCGCCGCAACCTTCCTGCACCTGTTCGCCGCTGAACAGCGATACCTGCGCCGGCTCACCCCCGGCACCAAGCCCGACATCAATGAGCGCGATGCAGTGGCGCCGAGCCTCGCTGTTCTTCGAGAGCACGCTGTGCGCAGCGGGGACGAGTTGATCGAAGCAGCGCGCCACACCTCGCCCACCGACACGATCGAGGAGGAGCGGGACGGTAAGCTCATGAAGCTGCACCTGGGGGTCGTGCTCGTCCAGGCCATGCACCACGGCAACGACCACCGCACGCACATCTGCACGATCCTCGGCGCGCACGACATCCCGTACGGCGACATGGACGTCTGGGCTTATGGCCAGGCGACGGGCGGGATCGTTACAGGTCCCAAGAAGGCCTGAGCTCGCCGACCAGTCACCTCGTCTGTTCCGCCGCGGTGATGAGTCGCATCAGGTCAAGCTCGGTCTGGTAAATGTGGGCCGACTTCACGGTCATCGTCAGCGCGCCGATTCCGGCGCCGAGATCCCCCGCCACGCCAGTTTGCAGTGCCGCGAGCTCGACCAGATTGGCATAGCCCTTCGTACCGAAGTCGATCGCGTGAGCGTACACGGCGAGTTGCAGCCTGTCCTTGACGAGCCAGAAGTCCAGCAGGCTGACGCACGGGATGTAGTCGGTGTCGGTGAGCGGTTGGAAGGTCGTGATCGTTGCGTCGCGAGTCCAGGGATTGGCAGCCAGCCGGTCGATCACCCAGCGGACCTGGTCGCGGCCCGCGTGGGCGTAGTCGTACAGGCGCGTCGCGTAGCTGTCGGCGTCACCGAGCTCGGCCACTCGAGCGTGGTCGGTGAAGTTCGCGTGCATCCAGGCCAGACGCTCGGGATCCCCGTGCCGGGCAATGATCGGGTCATCCACAGCGGGTGAGTGAATGTCGAGCGTCGCGCGGAACACCTCGACGATTGGCAGCCCTTCCCAGCTCCCGACGACACCGCCCGTCAGGATCGCCTGCGCGATCGCCATCCACGCCTCGCCCAGCGTCCTCGCTTCGATCCGCACCGGCACGAGGTCCTCAATCATGCGTTTCGCAGACAGATGACGCCGACATTGGAAAGGGCCGAGGGCATGGTCAGCTCAGTCTAGGATCCACTCAACGGCCCGGATGCTCCCCAAGCCTGGGCGCTTTTCATCCATCGAGGCGATTCCAAGGCGCATAACATCGGTCTGTGATTCGGGCCGTCCATTCCGATGCGCTCCTCGACCCGGGCACAGGCGACACAACTCACGAAGCGGTCGTCCTGATCCAGGACGGGCGCGTGACGCACGCCGGCAAGCGCGCGACCGTCCAGGTTCCCCGCGACGCAGAGGTCGTTGACGGGGCCGGCCTCACGCTCCTCCCCGGCCTGATCGACTGCCACGTGCATCTGACCTCGCTCGGCGAGGGCCTCGATTTTGCCCGTGAGCTCACCACCCCACCCACCCTGGAGCTGATGCGGGCGGTCCGCGCCGCCCGGCGCACGCTCGAGGCCGGCTTCACCGCCGTACGGGACGCCGCAGGGTCCCCGGCAGGGGTGCGAATGGCGATCGACGCCGGCTACTTTCCGGGACCGCGCATGTTCGTGACGGTGTCTGGGCTGAGCCAGACGGGGGGCCATACGGATGCCCACTTCATGTGTGGGGCCGACCTCGACATCCCGCTTCCCGATCGGCCGTACTCGGTGGTCGACGGCGTCGAGGCGATGCGACTTCGCGTGCGCGAGGTCATTCGCGCCGGCGCGGATTGGATCAAGCTCTGCACCTCTGGCGGGGTCCTTTCGCCAGGTGACCAACCTCACCACGCGACGCTCACGCTCGATGAGGTGAGGGCCGCCGTCGAGGAGGCCGCGACCAAAGGGCGCAAGGTGATGGCTCACGCGCAGGCCAACGCGGGAATCAAGAACGCGTTGAAGGGCGGCGTCGCCACAATCGAGCACGGCATCTGGCTAGACGGGGATGCGATCGAGATGATGCTCGATGGCCACAATGCCCTGATACCGACACTGGTCGCGCCGCAGTGGGTCATCCGCCATGCCGAGGCGGGAAAGATGCCGGCGTACGCGGCCGACAAGGCCCGCGCCGTCGTCGCCGACCATTCAGCGAGCATAAGGCAGGCTATCGAGGCGGGCGTGACGATCGCCTTCGGTACTGATACCGGAGTTGGGCCGCATGGCACCAATGGCGAGGAGTTCCTTCTCATGAACAAGCTCGGGATGGAGCCGATCGATTGCATCCGGTCGGCGACCACCATCGCGGCGCAGACGATCGGCATGAGCGGGGTGGGCGCGCTGGTGCCGGGCTCGTGGGGCGACCTCATCGGCGTGCCTGGCGATCCCCTGTCCGATCTGAGCCTTCTATCCGACCCTGTGAACGTGCGGCTCGTCGTCAAAGGCGGCGACATTGTCAAGCGTTCTCCGCAGTGAGGGCGGTCGGCAACGGCCGTCCGGATCGGCTCATGCTTGACCACCTGCGTATCGAGCGGATCGTCGGCTGGTTTCGGAAGCACCTCGTCCCGCCCGCCCCCGATTGAGCACCCTGTAAAGAGGCCCGGGACGGTCAAAATTCGCGCATTTGCTTGCCACGCATGCCATCCCGGCCTGGCTCGCTCGATTCGCCTGAGACTCGTCAGGAATCGAGAAGCAGCCGCGGCGCGCCGGGGCCTAGCCTGAACCCGTCATGCCATTGAAGCGGCCAACGCCGCGAATGTAACAGGAGAAACCGATGAAGATCAGACTGACCGCCATATTCGTCGACGATCAGGACAAGGCTTTGCATTTCTATACGCAGGTGGCCGGATTCGTGAAGAAGGCGGACGTTTCGCAAGGGGGGTATCGCTGGCTCACTGTGGCGTCGGCCGAGGAGCCGGATGGCACCGAGTTGCAGCTCGCGCGCAACGACAACCCACCGGCCAAGGCCTTCCAGCAGGCGCTCTTTGAGCAGGGCCAGCCCGCAGCCATGTTCTATACGGACGACGTCCAGCGCGACTACGAGCGGATGAAAGCCGCCGGCGCCGAATTCAAGATGCCGCCCACCAAGGTGACAGGGTCGACCATCGCCCAGGTGGATGACACCTGTGGCAACCTGATCCAGATCACGCACCTGGATCGCAACAAGTAGCGGTCGGGCCCCGATCAAAGCTCGTCAAGGAGAGACGCACCATGGCTGAGAGGAAACCTGCACGAGGCAGTCAGAGCTCCGCGAAGCGCGCGAGCGCGACCCGCAAGCCGCCCAAGGGATTCACGGACGAGGAAAAAGGCGCGATGAGGCAACGCGTCAAAGAGCTGCAGGCGGCCAAGGACACGGTGGAGGGGGAAGCCGCCGTGCTCGGGAAGATCGCCACGATGGCTGGGCCGGATCGCGCCTTGGGCAAGCGGCTTCATGCGATCATCAAAGCTGGCGCGCCAGGCCTGGTGCCGAGGCTCTGGTACGGGATGCCCGCGTATGCCAAGGACGGCAAGGTGGTCTGCTTCTACCAAGACGCACAGAAGTTCAAAACGAGGTACGCGACGCTGGGCTTCAACGATACGGCGAACCTCGACGAAGGCTCTATGTGGCCGGTCGCCTTCGCGCTGACGAAGTTGACCGCAACCGACGAGGCACGGATTGGCGCGCTCGTGAAGCAAGCGGTGAGCTGAAGATCGAATGCTAGAGGCGGCTCGCCGAGATGAGCGATGAGGACGCATCAAAGCGGCGGATGTGCAAACCCGCCGTCACCGAGCCGTCTAAAGAGGACCAGACGGCGGGAGCCGGCGGTATGATCGCGGGCGAACTCAGTTCGTTCATGCAGTGAGTGAAGTAACGGACCCGAACGTTGGTGATCGCGCCAGACTCGGCTTGGCCCTCGGCCGGCGAGCCGAAGAGGTGTATGAGCGCACGATAGCGCTCGTTTATCGCGGTGGTCAGACCAGTCGACCCAGTGACGCCTACCTCGACTACCGCTGGGGGCGAAGCGTGGTTGGAACCCTCCTGATCGCGCGCTGGCTCGTGTGCGGGGTGGCCGCCGACGAAGAAGAGATCGAGTGGGTGACCAGGAGTGGAGCGGCGGCTGCGCGTGAGGGGGTGCCGCTCGTTGAGACGACTCGCGGACACCACCACTGGCGCAACGTCTTGCTCGAAGTGGCCCGTGAAGAGGCATTACGCATCAATGCCCCGCCTGACGTTGTTCACGACGTAATGAAGGTGATCAACATCAACGCCGACGCAAGCCTGGTTCGGATCGCCAGCGCCTATGACGCACAGCTCCGGGAGACGAACGCTCAAATCGCCCGAGCCAGTCAATACAAGTCTGAGTTCCTCGCCAAGATGAGCCACCAGCTACGCACTCCACTCACTGCGATCATCGGCTTTTGTGAGGTATTGAAGACTGGCATGGATGGCGAGCTCAATCCTGATCAGGCTGCGGACGTTCGTCAGATTGACACCAGCGGACAGATCCTCCTCGAGCTGGTGAACGACATCCTTGACCTGGCCAAGATAGAGGCCGGCAAGATTGTGATCTCGCGCCAAGAGGTGGACCTCAGCTCGGTAGCCGATCAGGTGATCAGCACCCTGTATCAGGCCGCCGAGTCGAAAGCCCTCAAGCTCGCCAGCGAAATCTCCCCCGCGGCCAAGACGGTGATGGCAGACCCCACCAGTGTTCGCGAGATCTTGACCAACCTCGTCTCGAACGCAGTCAAATTCACACCGGCCGGATCGATCACGATTCGGACGATGGCCGTCGGCCCGATGGCCGAGATCTCTGTCATCGATACCGGGATTGGCATGGCGCAGGACGTCCATGACCGGATATTCGAGGAGTTTCGGCAGGCCGACGACACCATCTCCCGCACCTACGGCGGCACCGGTCTGGGTCTTTCAATCGCACGCAAGCTCGTGGAGCTTCAAGGCGGACGGATCGGGGTCGAGTCTCAACCGGGCAAGGGCTCGCGCTTCTGGTTCACCCTTCCCATCCAGCCACTCGAGCAGGAGCGGCCTGCAGCCTAGTCATGACCGGCGAGCCCGCCGTGAAACGACCAACATGATGCAGGACGACATGTCCGCCCAGTCGTCTGGTGACCGCGAGAAACTCATGAAGTCCGTGAAGCAGGAGTTGGCCAGGGTGGTCTGGACCGAGACGGGTGGCGTCGTCGACAGGAGCCGCTACCACACACTTTTCAGGCTCAACCCAGAGCCGATGTGGATCTATGACGTCGAAACGTTGATGATCCTGGACGTGAACGATGCCGCGGTGGCACGTTATGGATACTCGCGCGACGAGTTTCGCCGCTTGACGGTCAGGGATATTCGGCCGCAGGAAGACATCGCCAAATTCATGGAATTGACCGCCGAGCTCCCTCACTCTGATCGTACCGGTCCCTGGCGGCACGTCCTGCGGGACGGCACCACAATCCAGGTTTTGATCACATCCCACTCAGTGACGTTCGACAACCACCTCGCTCGCATCGTCATGGCGGAGAGCCTCGTCGAGGACTTTGAGCCCGGCGTCTAGTAGGGGATTTGTACCCGCGACCTCACCGTGCCCAACTGCCGCTGTGCGAACTTCCCGATACACTCGATGCCGTGCTCACCGCATTCATCCTTGTCGAATCCACACGCGATGGACTTGCCCACCTTGGCCCTGAGCTTGCCTCCGTCGAGGGAGTTGCCGAGGTGTATACGGTCACGGGCGACTGGGACTTCGTCGCGATCGTTCGAGTGCGGGAGCACGACGATCTCGCGAAGGTCGTGACCCAACATCTGACCCGGCTCGATGGCATCGAACGGACCCAGACGATGGTCGCGTTTCAGCAGTTCTCGGCCCACGACCTGGAAGCCATGTTCGGGCTGGGCCTCGAGGACAAGAAGGCCTGAACGACCTTCTGCCGGTTGCCGTGCGCGCCGCGCGCGCCGGCGCCCTCGTGCTGGCCGGCGCCGGACTTCCCAGGCCTGGAGGTCCTGTGGACGTCAAGGGCGCCGGAGACTACGTCACCGCCTTCGATAGGCAAGCTGAGACCGCCATTCTCGAGGTGCTCGCGCGGGAGGCTCCAGGAATCGCCGTGCTTGCCGAGGAGCGAGGTGGTAAGAGGGCCGGAACCATGTGGGCTGTCGACCCGCTGGACGGCACCACCAACTTCACGCGTGGGTTTCCCGTCGTCGCCGTGTCGGTTGGGCTGCTGCACGAGGGCGTCCCCATCGCCGGCGTGGTGATCGCGCCGTACCTCGACCTTGAGTTCGCGGCCTCGCAAGGCAAAGGCGCGACTTTGAACGGGGAGCGCCTGCCGCCCCTTCGACCGGTAGACCCGTCAAAGGGCGTGGTCGCGACCGGCTTCCCCTTTCGCAACAGGAGCCGCATGCCGCGCTACCGGCCGGTCATGGAAGGCGCCCTGGTGCTCTTCGAAGACCTCCGGCGCGCCGGCGCCGCGGCGCTCGACCTCGCCTGGACCGCGGCCGGCACGTTCGACGGCTACTTCGAGCTGAACCTCAACACGTGGGACCTCGCGGCGGGCGCGGCCCTGGTGCGCGAGGTCGGCGGACGGGTGAGCGACTGGTCGGGTGGCGACGGCTGGATCGAGAGCGGAGACATTCTCGCCGCCGCGCCGGAGGTTCACCAGGTGCTATTGGAGCTTGCCCAGGACTCGCTCGAGCGGTAGCTCGACCAGCGCGCGCCACTGCTGACGGAGCGCGAGTCCGGTTGGAATCGCGTCTCTCTTGCGCCCGCGCTGCGGTCGCGTCGTCCGGAGCTGAACCGCGGTTCTGAAATCGCCGTCGTACGCCGTGAGCACCTGGCCGATGTCCCGCGCGCCGTAGTGACAGTCGCTGCCTCCGATGGCGGCGCCCAACCGCTCTCTGTTCTTCGTGTAGAACGCATCGAGCAGGCGCCGGCGCCGGGCACCAATGGGAACGGTGAACATCATCTCGATCCCATCGACGTGATGGTGCTCGAGCAACCGCCGCAGCATATAAGGCTGGATCGAGCCGAAGTAAACCGGCATGAAGGGGTGCGGGATGATCGCGAGCCCATCCTGGTCGTGGATCGCGGCGACCGTGTCCTCGATCGACATCCCGCGCTTCACGGGCTTCTCGAGGAACCATCCCATCACATGTGTCGTGGCGGGCCATCTGGTGGTGATCTCCTGGCCGGCGACGACGGTCAGGCCGGCACCAGCCCCACGCTGCTGCACCTCTTTGACGCAGGCCATCGTGTCGTGATCGGTGACCGCGATCAGGTCGACGTTCGCCTCGACCGCGGCTTCGACCAGCTCCGCCGGCGTAACCATGCCGTCCGAAGCGACCGTGTGGCAATGAGGGTCGGCCAGCGGCATCAGCTCTCGAACAATGAGCGAATGAAGGCTTCGGCGTCGAAGGTGGCGATACCGTCCATGCCCTCCCCCACACCCGCAAGCTTGACCGGGACGCCAAGCTCTGACTCGATCGCGATGACGGCTCCGCCTTTCGCGCTGCTGTCCAGCTTGGTCAGCACGAGGCCCGTCATGGGAACCGCTCGGTTGAACTCACGCGCCTGGACCAGGTTTGTGAGACCCAGCACCGCATCGAGCACCAGGAGGGATTCGTAAGGAGCGCCCTCGAGCGCCTTGGTTGTCACGCGACCGACCTTGGCCAGCTCCTCGAGCAGGTTGCGCTGAGTCTGGAGGCGGCCGGCGGTGTCGACCAGCACCACGTCGCTGCCCCGGGCGCGCGCGGCGTTGATGCCGTCGAACACGACCGACGCCGGGTCAGCGCCGCTCTTGCCTTCGAAATGATCGACCCCCGCTCGGCGCGCCCACGCCGCCATCTGCTCGATGCCAGCCGCGCGAAAGGTGTCGGCGGCGACGATCATCGGTTTCCGACCTTCGCTATTGAGGCGGTGGGCGAGCTTGCCGATCGTGGTGGTCTTCCCCGCCCCGTTGATGCCGTAGAAGAGGATGACGTAGGGACGGCTGGGTTCGTCCCTGTCCCCTGCGGGGAGATGGAGGAGCCTGGATTCTTTCGACATCAGCGCCAGCCCTTCGATGACCAGGGCGTCGGCGGCTTCTTCTCGTGTGCGCGGCGCCTGCTTGTGCACTCCCGTGACCAAGCGGCCCGCCATGGCGGGGCCCAGGTCGGCAGCGATCAGCACCTCTTCCAGCTCTGCGTAGTAGCCGGGCGCCAGGGGTGGTTTGAGTGAACGCAGGCGCGCGGCCAGGACGCTGCGGGTGCGGCCGCTGACGCGGTCCCAAACGCTCGCGGCGGTCGAGCTCCTAGCTCGCATGCGCCGCGTTGGCGGCGCGGGCGACCGGCTTGCGGATGTCCTCGAGCCGGACCGAGACGAGATGAGACGAACCGCTTTCGTCGAGGTGGATGCCGTAGAGCGACGACGCATGGGACATCGTCACGTGGTTGTGCGTGATGACCAGGAACTGCCGCTGTGCGCCAAGCCGTGCGAGCATGTCGCCAAACCGGCCTACGTTAGCGTCGTCCAGGGCGGCATCGACCTCGTCGAGCACTGTGAACGGGCTCGGGTTGACCTCATCCAGCGCAAGCACCAGCGCGAGAGCGGCGAGGGACCGCTCGCCGCTCGACAGCAGCGTGACGTTCTGCAACCGCTTGCGCGCGGGCTGGACGAGGATCTCGACCCCGGTGCGCGGTCCGTCGTCGCCGTCCGCATGCTTCAGCGTCGCCCGGCCGCCCGGCGCGAGCTGCGAGAAGTACTCGTGGAAGTTCGCCGCGACAGCTCCGAATACCGCCTCGTAACGGGACTCTTCTTCGGCCCGAAGCTTGGCGATCAGCTGCTCCAGGTCGCCACGGGCCGCGGCGATGTCGTCGAGCTGAGCGCGCAGCGTCTCGAAGCGTTCCTCGAGCTCGCGGTACTCGCTTTCGGCCAGAGCGTTGGTGGGCCCGATCTCCTCCAGGCGGCGCTCCAGGGTGCGCATCTCGCGCTCGCGGCCCTTGCCTCCGGGAATCTCCTCGGGCGCCACGCCGTCGGGCATGCGCGTGCGGATCTCCTCCATGCGCGCCTGCAACAGCTCCGCCTCGCGCGCAATGAGCTCGAGGTTGCCCCCCAGGGTCCCTGCCTTCAGGCGCGCGTCGATGCGCGCCTCCTCCAGGGCGACGAGTCGCCTGGCGCCCTCCGCCATCTCGGCGTCGTCTTCGGGAGAATCCTGCTCGGCCGCGACCAGAGTGGCGCGGGCGGATTCGGCGGCCGCAGAGAGGGTGGGCAGTGCCTCGGTCGCAGTGACCGCGGCGGCCTGCGCGTTCGCCACGCGGGTCGTACGCTCCTCGGCGGAGGCCTGCAGCGGAACGAGGTCTGCGCCCGCGGCGGTCAGCTGCCGGCGAAGGTCTTCGATCCGGTCGCGCCAGCGCGCCCTGTCCAGCTCGGCATGATGGGCAGCCGCGCGCCCCTCGCCGATGGCTTCCAGGCTCGCTTCCAGGTTTCGCGCGAGGACCGCGGCTTGCTCCTCGGCGGCGGTGGCAAGACGCTCCTGCACGGTGAGCTTCCCGACCTCGTCTGCTTCAGCCGCGCGCGCCGATTCCAGCAGCCGCGCGGTCTCCTCCGACCCCGCCACGCCGGCTGAGCGCGCCCGCAGGTCCGCGAGCGCCGCCTCGGCATCGCGAAGCCGCTTCGCCGCGCCCGCGGCGCCCGCTGCCTGTGGCTCGAGAGCGCGCGTTTTTTCACGAAGCTCGCGCCGCCGCACGTCGATGGCGACCCGGGGATCGCTCCCCGCCCTGACCATGCCCGGCTCGCGATAGACGCCCTCCCGCGTGACCTCTTCGCCGACCACAACGTGGCCGAGCAGCCGCCGGGCTATGTCCTCGTAGCCGTCGTGACAGCGCACGTGCGCGAACAACGAGCCGGAGCGCGGCTCGGGTGCGGCGATGGGAAACAAGACGGTCTGCTGACGGTCCGAAGTCGCGTTGATCGCGGCGGTGGCGTCGCGTGCGACCAGCGCGTCGACGAGCGGGCCCAGGACCGCCGATAACGCAGCTTCGTATCCAGGCTCCGCCGTGAGCACGTCGCACAGCCTCTGCAGTCCCGGCGCAGGCTCGGGGCGCAGGGAATCGAGGCCCTCGAGCTCGGAGCGCAGCCGCGCCACCATCACCGCCGCGGATTCGGTCTCGTCGGACTCCTTCTTCGTTCGTTCGAGCAACGCCTCCGCATCGGGAACCAACTTCGCCGCCACGGTCATCGAATCGATACGTGCCGCCTGCTCCTCGAGAAACTCCCGGCGGGTCCGGAGAGCGGTGACGTTCGAGGCGGCGGCAGCGGCCGACCGGCGAGCCTGCTCCGCCACGCGCCGCGCGCTCTGAACCTCGGTGGCAACCGGCGCTTCCGGCGGCTGCGGCACTTCCGGCACGGTCTCGAGCGCCCCGCGCGCCTGCTCCAGCTCGATCGTCAGCCGGCTCCGAATCGCTTCGGCGGCAGCGGCAAAGGACTGGTTGTCCGCCTCCTCCCGGCGCGCGGCTTCCGCCAACGCGACTGTGTTCAGGGCGCGCTCCTCGGCGAGCCGGACCGCGTGCTCCGCCTCCGCCACCTCCAGCCGCAAGCGACCTAGATTTCGCTGCCGCGCGAGCCGGCGCTCCTGCACTGCCTGGATCTCAGCACGCCACGCCTGGAACTCCGTCTCCGCCGCCTGTGCCAGCTCGCGCGCCTCGACCAGGCGCCGCTCGAGGCCCTGCACCTGGGACGTGGCCCGCCGATACGCATCGCGAGCCTCACGCCACTCTTCCCACACGATGCTTCCTCGGAGCAGCTCGAGCCGAGCCGAGGCTTCGGACGCTTCCCGCGCGGCGGCTGCCTGAACGCGCAGGACGTCGAGGCGAGGCTCGATCTCGGTCCTCAGGTCTTCGAGCC
>JBOHUQ010000091.1:0-1991 GCA_050734495.1 Candidatus Dormibacteraceae bacterium | reverse complement strand
CCCTGGTACTTGCCGAGCCGCGTGATGACGATCTCGTCATCGATGCCGACGGGCACGACTCGCTTCACGTTCGGCCGTGGGTCAACAAGATGCTCGCGCAGGCGGTGCTCGACAAGGTTGAGACCGCCCAGGGACCCACCTTATCGATCAGGCCAGCAGGGGGGCGAATCGTGCACCGAAGGTGCATGGAGATTGACTGTAGCGTTGAGACGTACGAGCTCCTTCCAGAAGTTGTGGGAAATGCCGGCGGCCCTGGTCGTTGAGGCGGGATAAGAAGACGACGTAGCCTTCCAGCACCACGTCAACCGGCTCGCGCCAACGAGCCAACTGGAGGACTACGCCGTGACGCGAAGGTATCAGGTTCTGCCCCCGACTGCGCCGGTTCCGGCCCCGGACGATTTCTTGGAAGTGCTGGTCAAGCAGGGCGCTCAGAAAATGCTCCAGTCGGCGGTGGAGCACGAGGTGGACGACTTCCTCGGCCGTGACCGGCACGAGCGGTCGGTGGAGTTCCGCGGTCACCGTAATGGACACCATCGCGCACGCCCAATCGGCGTCGGCATGGGCTCGGTTGAGGTGCGGATGCCCAGGATCAGCGACGTTCCCAAGGAGATCAGTCCGGAAGGCTTTCGCTCCGACATCGTTCACCGCTACGAACGGCGCTCCCAAACGCAGGCCCGGCTGCTCAGCCGGCTGTACCTGGAAGGCCTTTCCACCGGCGACTTCGAACCCACCTTTCGGGCGCTGGTCGGGGGAACGGCGGCGCTCTCGCCGCAGAGCATCCTGCGTCTCAAAGCGGAGTGGAAGCAGGAGTACGAGAACTGGCGGCAGCGGCCGTTGAAAAAGCGCTACCTGTACCTGTTCGCGGACGGCTTCTACGTCAAGGCCGGCGAGGAGAAGGAGAAGACCGCGGTGCTCACGGTGTTGGGCGTCGACGAAGACGGCCAGAAGGAGCTGCTCTGCATGGAGGAGGGATACCGGGAGAACGCGACCGCGTGGGCCGAGGTCATGCGCTCATTGATGGCGCGGGGCATGAGCGAGGCGCCGTTGGTGGTGGTCGGGGACGGCGCGCTCGGCATCTGGTCGGCCCTCGATGATGTTTTCCCACAAGCCCGCCACGCTCGTTGCTGGAACCACCGCGCGGTGAACCTCATCGACAAGCTGCCCAAGCGGCTGCACGGCAAGGTCCGCAAGCAACTCCGCGAACTGTACGAGGCGCCCACCCGAGCCGAATCCGAGCGGCTGCGCGACCAGCTCTGCGCCCACTGGCGCGCCATCGGCCAGGTCCCGGCCGCGGAGTGCTTGGAGCGCGACTGGGATGACTTCGTCACCTTCTACGACTTCCCTCAGGAACACTGGATCCACCTGCGCACGTCGAATCCGATCGAGTCGATCTTCGCTGGCGTCCGCCTGCGCACGAACGCCGCCAAGCGGATGCGTGTCCGTGAGAACGCGCTCTACCTGATATTCAAGTTGGTCTGCCGGCTGAGCCTCAACTGGCGCGCCATCAACGCACCCAACCAGCTCCAGCTGCTGATCGCGGGTCATCGATTCCACGACGGCAAGCTGGTGATCGATGCGCCCACGGCTCCCGTGGTCGAAGTCTCGGCGTGATTTGCCTGATTTGGGCGGGCACCCCGAAAACTCGAGGCCACAGGATGACCTACAAGGCCCGCAACGAGGAGACCGTGACTCATATGACCTTGACAGCCGCGGGCAACATGCGACTGTTATGCGACTGGGCGCGAATCAAGACGACGAGGTCGCTGCGCTCTTCGATATCATGCCGTTCAGGGGCTCAGTCCGTGGCACCCTCTGGAAGTCAAGCGATCGTCCTTCTACCCTCATCCACCCGGCGTCGCTGGAATGATTCCCACAACTTTCGGAAAGAGCTCCCCATACAACTTGCCTTGTCCAAATCGTTTGCTGAGCTGTCGTGGTGAGGATGGTTTGGGCCGTTCAGCTAAACGCCGAGTCAGCGAGCAGCCCGCCGC
>JBOHUQ010000090.1:0-1809 GCA_050734495.1 Candidatus Dormibacteraceae bacterium | reverse complement strand
CCAATCCCGATCAGGACGCCCCCAACCACCACACTGCCCAGGAGTCCAACAGTCTGCTGCGAACGGGCTGTGATCACGACGATTCCCACTTATGGAGGCGGTTGGATACTGCTCCTCTCGGTGAAGGGTGACGTCCGGGGTCTGGTGTAAAAGCTGACGCGGCATTAGGCTCGCCTGAAGCTTGCAACTTTCAGGAGGTGCCCAATGCCAGCGTCGAGACGAGTATCGCCCAGCCAGGTCTATCGTGCTCAGCTCGCTGAAATCTTCGCCTCCGGGGGTGAGGTCGGCCAGATCCTGGAGAAGGTGGCTCGGGTCAGCGTCGCGCTGATCCTCCAGATCGCTTTCGAGGCGGAGGTGACCGAGTTCCTCGGGCGCGATCGTTACGCCCGCGGAGAGCGAGTACATGAAGGACTCCGCAACGGGTACTCGCCGATGACGGTCAAGACGACCGCCGGTCCGATCACGGTCGAGCGGCCCAAGCTACGCGGCAACGACCGGGCTTTCAGCTCGCGCCTGCTCGGCCGCGGCGTCACCCGGACCGCAGCTCTGGAGTCGCTGGTGATTGCCAGCTTCGTGCGCGGACTCTCGGTGCGCGATGTCGAGGCCACCTTGGCCGAGGCGCTCGGCGAGCAGGCGACACTGTCGAAGTCGACGGTGTCGGAGATCTGCCAGGCGTTGGTCAGCCAGTTCAAGCTCTGGAGTCAGCGCGACCTCTCCGACTACGTCCTCGACTACCTCTTCTGCGACGCCAGCATGTTCAAGTACCACGACAACGCCGGCGCCGAGCCGCTCCTCTGCACCTGGGGCATCACGATCGAGGGCAGAAAGGTGTTCATCGGCCTGGGCAGTGGTGCGACGGAGAGCTATGACGCCTGGCACGACCACTTCACCGATCTCAAGAAACGTGGATTGAAGGCGCCGCTGCTGGGTATCACCGATGGCGCACCCGGTCTTGTCAGCGCATTCGAGAAGGCTTTCGACAAGAGCCTGAGGCAACGGTGTTTGGTGCACCGCGCGGGCAATGCGCTTGCCAAGGTCTCGAAGGCTGACCAGGGTGAGCTCAAGAGGGACTTCTGGAGAATCTTCGACGCCATCGACGCTGCTCCGGGCCGAGAAGCAATTACTGTCGCCGAGACGCGCGCCGCCGACTTCGAGCGCAAGTACGTCGAGCGCTACCCGAGCGCAGTTGCGTGTGTGATGGATGACTTCGCATCGCTGACTGCCTACCTTCATTTCCCAATCGAGCATCGCGAGCGCGTCCGCCACACCAACCTGCTCGAGCGCACCTTCGGTGAGAGCCGTCGTCGGGTCAAAGTGATCGGCCGGCTGCCCGGCGAGTACAGCTGCCTCTCCTTGGTCTGGGCGGTGCTCGACCGCTCGAGCTCCGGATGGCGTGGCTTGGAGATGACCGCGATGGGAACCCGTCGCCTCCAAGATGTGCGCCGTCAGCTCTTCGGCGACCCACCACTCGCGGCGACCGGATAACCGGCGCCTCGGCCAGGTGCTACGGGATTAACCCAGGTCCATCCGTGGCTCCTGGGGCTTCCTGTGCGTCAAGTATTACTTTACAAGCCCCAATTCTGAGTTCAGCAAGGTCGGATCCCGCCCTTGTCGGCTACCATGCTCAAGAACGGCGAGCCACGCCCGCGCTTTTACACCGAACTTTGGACGCGACCATGCATGCCGCGGTCAGATCCAGTCGGCGATCGGATTGGCCGACATCTCTTACACCGCGACTCACGTTTCTTCCATGTTGACTGTAGTTTCGGTCATGGCGACAATGGGCGCCAGATGGCCCTGCACGAATAC
>JBOHUQ010000089.1:0-25675 GCA_050734495.1 Candidatus Dormibacteraceae bacterium | reverse complement strand
ATGTGGCCATCTCACTCCCCACTCGGTTATCGCAACGTCGCGCTACCGGACGGACACCGCGGGATCGAGCCCGACCCGGAGAGAGCGCCTCTGATCGCGCAGCTCTTCGCCTTGTACGCCGGCTGCGACTACTCGCTCAAGGAAGTCGCCCGCAAGGTTCGACAGTCCGGGCTCCGCTACCGCAACAGTGGCGATGTCGTCCCAACGCCCAGCGTGCACATAATGCTTCGCAATCGGATGTACACCGGGGAGTTTATGTGGAAAGGCCGCCTGTATCGCGGCAAGTACGAGCCGATCATCTCCCGAGAGCTCTTCGGGCAGGTACAGGACGTGCTCGATGACCGCGGTGCGCGCCGGCCGAAGCGGCGGCGCCACCGATTCGCCTTCTCGGGCCTCCTCCGTTGCGGGCACTGTGGCTGCTCCATGACCGGTGAGATTCACAAGGGACGCTACGTCTATTACCGCTGCACCGGCTACAAAGGGCGGTGCCCCGAGAAATACGCCCGCGAAGAGGCGATCGCGAGCAAGTTCCTCGAGCTGCTCAAAGGCCTCCACCTTGACGCGGACATCAAGGAGTTCTTGACGAAGGCGTTGCGGCACAGCCTCCAGGACGAGAAGCGCTTCCATGAGGAGGCGCTAACCCGGCTCAGCGCCGAGCACGCCCAGCTCCAGAACCGCCTGGACCAGATGTATGTGGACAAGCTCGACGCGAAGATCAGCGAGTCCTTCTACGAGCGCAAGGCGGGCGAGTGGCGCGCGGAACAGGACCGGATCGGGGAGGCGATCGCGGAGCATCGCAAGGCCGACCGAGGGTACGTCGACGCCGGCGTCCAGCTGCTCGAGCTAGCCAGTGGGGCCCATGACGCCTTCCTGAGTCAGGGAAGTGAGGAGCGACGGAACCTGCTCAAGCTTCTTGTTTCGAACTCTTCCTGGAAGCACGGGCGGCTGGCTGTGGAGCTCCATGCACCCTTCGATCTGATCTTGAAACAGGTCACGAAGGCGCGCGAGGCCGACGCTCAGGACCTGGCGAAAGGCATCCAGAGGCCCGCTTTCGATAACTGGCGGGAAGGGAGGGATTCGAACCCTCGAGGGAGCTTTACACCCCCTACCCGCTTAGCAGGCGGGTGCTTTCGGCCGCTCAGCCACCTCCCCGGGAGTCACGATCGTCGTTCGATTCTAATCTGACCCAGCCGCTCTCCATACTTAGTGCCCGATGGAGGCTCCAGGAGGACCGGGCGCGCCGCCGATGTGGGGTCCCGGCCGCAAAATGGCGTTCGGAGCGGCGCCCGGTCCGACGAGCAAGCTCTGGTACACGCTCGCGGACGGGTCGCTCAGCGAGGTCTTCTTTCCGTTCCTGGACCGGGTCGCGCTCCACGAGCTGCGCTTCTTCGCCTCCGCCGGAGGCGCGCCTCCCGTCGATGACGCAGCCGACGGCCAGCACCGCATCACGTGGATGAGCCCGGGCGTGCCGGCCTTCACGGTCGACAGCACGCATCACGAATACCGCCTGACCAAGGAGTACTTCTCCGACCCGGAAGAGAACGTCCTCCTCCTCGCAGCCACGTTCACGCCCGAGCTTCCCGACGTCCGCCTCTACATGCAGGCGACGGCACACTGGCAGCCCGGGACCGAGGGCAACTTCGGCCAGGTGCTGGACACGCACCCTCCGGCGTTGCTCATGCGCCAAGAGGACGTGTGGATCTGCATCGTCGGGCCATTCAGCCGAGCGACCGCTGGCTACTACCGGACCTCGGACGTGCAGATCGACCTCTCGGACGGCGACGGTTACCTGACCAACGTCTACGATCGCGCCGGCCCGGGCAACGTATCGGTCGGGGCCGAGATCGGTATACGCGCCGGATCTTTCCAGATCGCCATCGGCTTTGCACACACGCGCGCCGATGCGGAGGAGGTCGCGCGGGCGGCGCTGTCACGCGGGGCGAGCAACATCCGCCAGGCCTTCGAGCGAGCATGGCGCTCGCAGCTCGACATGCCGCAGGCGCTGGCCAAAGTCAGCGGCGACGAGGGAATGCTCGCCCGCGCGTCCCTGACCGTGCTGCGCTGCCTGGAAGACAAGTCCCACGCCGGCGCATTCATCGCGTCCCCATCCGCGCCGTGGGGCGAGACGAACCATGATGGCAATCACGTCTACCACCTGGTATGGCCGCGCGACCTGTGTCGCATCGCGACCGCGTTGCTCGACGCGGGCGACAGCGCCGCCGCGCTGCGCGCGTTTCGTCACCTGCAGTCACGGCAGCGCCCGGATGGTGGTTGGTACCAGAACTGGTTCCTGGATGGCACCCCTCACTGGACCTCGACCGAGCTCGACCAGGTCGCGCTCCCGATTCTGCTCGCGTGGCGTCTGGGCGTGGCGAACTGCCTCGACCACGATCCGTACCCGGTCATGGTGCGGCCCGCCGCGCAGTTCATCATCCGCGAGGGCCCGCTCACTCAGCTCGACCGTTGGGAGGACCTCGGCGGGCTGTCGCCGTCAACTCTCGCCGCGTGCATCGCCGCCCTCATCGCCTCCGCCGAGTTCGCCCACGAAGCCGGGGAGCACGTCGCCGCGAGTCATCTCCGCGCCGTCGCCGACTACTGGAACGATCGCGTGGAGACCTGGTGCTCGACGGCAGCAGGCCAGTATGTGCGACTGGCCGGCGATCCAGACCACCGCCCTACCGAAGGCGCCATCGCACCCGAATTTCTCGAGCTCGTTCGCTACGGGCTGCGACGGCCGAAGGACGAGCGGATCCTCCGCAGCTTGCAGGGAGTGGACACGACTTTGAAGGTCAGCCTGCCCGCCGGGCCAAGCTGGCGGCGCTACGTCGGCGACCGGTACGGCGAGCACGAGGACGGTTCGCCGTGGGATGGCGCCGGTCACGGGCGTCCGTGGCCCGTTCTCACCGGGGAGCGCGCGCGCCATTTCTTCTCGATGGGACTCCCGGCGGCCGAGCTGATCCGCACCCTCGAGGGCTTCGCCGGCCAGGGCCTGATGCTTCCCGAACAGGTTTGGGACCAGCCGGACATTCCCGCCCGAGGCCTTCAGCTTGGCCGGCCCAACGGTTCGGCGACGCCGTTTGGTTGGGCGCACGCCGAGTACCTGGAGCTGCTCGTCACCATCGCGCTGGCCGGGTTCCCCGACATCGTCATGCCGGCGCGGCGCCGCTACACGGAAGGTCCCGCGCAAGAGGCGGCGTTCGTCTGGTCGCACAAGCACCAGATCACCCGCATCGTGGCCGGCCGCCGCCTGCGCGTGCAGCTGCCGCGCCCCGGCGCGGTGCACTACACGTTCGACGAGTGGCAGACCTTCGAGGAGCTGGAAGCCACCGACACCACGCTTGGGGTGTGGGTGGCCGAAATTCCATGCAACCGGCTGTCGCCCGGAACTGAGTTTTCCTGGACCGCGCACTACATGACGGGTTGGGAGGGGAAGAACTTCACGCTGACCGTGGACTGAAGGAGCTACCGCTCTTCGGGTGGCTCCAGGTCGTCCAGCCGCAGGTCGTTCCCGGCCTCCTCGTCGAACTGGCTGTGCAGCTCGCCGCAGTCCGCGCAGCGGTAGTACTCGCCGACGAAGCCCTTGTGCCAGACCGCGTAGCTGACGATGCCGGGCTCCTCGACCAGGATCTCTTGCTCCAACCGATAGATCACCTGCTTCCACGCGCCGGTCTCGAGGTCATCGTCCAGCACCACCAGGCAGTAGGGGTGCGGCTCGCCCCAAACCACAGTCACCTCGCCGCGGCGCTCGTCGTCCGAGTTCACGATCGACCACGCTTCGGCGGCCTGGGCGCGCGTGCTGCGAACGAGGCGGAGGTGGGCCCAGAACCGCTCGGCGGATTCGCGCTCAGCCTTGTCGTGCTCGGCCTGCGCCTCCTGAAACGCGCTCCACATGCGGAGCAGGTGATTGCGGAATCGGTGGTAGGTCGAGAGCAGCTTCGGCTGCTGCTTCGTCGATCCGATGAGCTGCTCGAAGGCATGCTCGAAAGCCGACTCCACGCGTTCTTGCCGGTCCGCCACGTCCGGCGCCCAGGCCTCGTCCTCCGAGAGCCGCATGCTCTCGTTGAGCACGATCTCGAAGTCCAGCCAGTCGTCGCCGAACTCCGGCACGAACACGCTCTCGACCAGGTCGGCAAGACGGTGCTCTTCGAGCAGGGCAGGGGTCACTTTTCCACGAGCCTCGGGCCAACCCTTCCAGCCCATCACGTTGTGGATCCAGTAATCGAACACAGTCACCGCGTACTGCAGCGCTGCGGGCGAGGTCCAGATGCCGGTCGGCCAGGTGCGCTTGCCCGTGCGCACCTTGTTGTACAGGGCGATCACCTGCTCTTCGTCCAGGTATTCAGTTTCCACGGCTTTCCACTATAGGAATAACCCCAACTGCACCCTGGGTATATTGAGGTACACGATGTCCACCTCCAAGGGCTTTACCCCCGACCAGGTCGCCCGCTACGCCCGCCACCTGATCCTCCCCGAAGTCGGAGGTGCCGGCCAGCGCAAGCTCCTCGGCTCGAGTGTCCTGCTGCTCGGCGCCGGCGGCCTGGGATCGCCCGCGGCCATGTACCTGGCGGCGGCCGGGGTGGGGAAGATCGGCATCGTCGACTTCGACGTCGTCGACGCCTCGAACCTCCAGCGCCAGCTCCTGCACGGCTACAACGACATCGGCCGGTCCAAGGTCGACTCGGCGGCCGAAACCCTGCGCAACCTCAACCCGGACGTCGAGGTGGTTCCGATCAACGAGCACCTCAACTCGGAGACCGCGATGCGGATCTTCGCTCCTTATGACGTGATCGTCGACGGCACGGACAACTTCCCCACCCGCTACCTGGCCAACGACGCTGCCCACTTCCTCGCCAAACCCCTCCTCCATGGAAGCATCTTCCGGTTCGAGGGACGCCTCGCCATGTTCGACTCGGCCAAGGGCACCGGCTGCTACCGCTGTCTGTTCCCGGAGCCGCCTCCGCCCGGTTCGGTCCAGAGCTGCGCCGAGGCGGGTGTGTTCGGGGTGCTGCCCGGGATCATCGGCAGCATGATGGCTTTCGAGACGATCAAGTACATCCTCGACATCGGGAAACCGATGATCGGCCGTTATCTACTCTTCGAAGGCGAGGACATGAGCTTTCGCGAGCTGAAGCTGCGCCAGAACAAGGCCTGCCCGCTCTGCGGCGAGCACCCCACGGTGCACGGGCTCATCGACTACGAAGCGTGGTGCGGCACCCCCGCGATGGAACCTTCCGAGGCCCGCGCGTCCTAGGGGATTAGCTAATCTCAGAGCTGGATGATGATCCAGCTCGATCGCCACGACGCGACCCGCCTCGAGCTTGCCCGCGCCATCGTGCGCGACCTCGAGTCCGTCCTCATCGCCTATTCGGGCGGAGTCGATTCCACGCTTCTGCTCAAGCTTGCCCTGGACGAGCTCGGCGCAAAGTGCGCGGCGGTCCTCGCAAGCTCGCCCGCCTACCCGGAGTCGGAGCAGGAGGCCGCGCGCATCCTGGCCGGCTCGCTTGGCGCGCGACTGGTCGAGGTCTCGACCGACGAGGTCGAGCTGGACGCCTACCAGCGCAACAACCCGGACCGGTGCTTCCATTGCAAGGAGGAGCTTTTCGACAAGCTCGAGCCGATCCGGCAAGAGCTTGGGCTCGCGCATCTTGCGTACGGCGCGACGGCTGACGATGCGGGCGACCACCGTCCCGGCCATGGCTCGGCGATCAGGCGCGGCGTGCGCTTCCCGCTGCTCGAAGCCGGAATGGGAAAGCCAGAGATCCGCGCCGCCGCCCGAGAGCTGGGTCTTCCCAACTGGAACAAGCCATCGTTCGCCTGCCTTTCGTCCCGCATCCCCCACGGCACGCCGGTCACAGTGCAGGCGCTGCGCCAGATCGAGGCGGCGGAGGCTGCGATGAAGGCGCTGGGCTTCAGGCAGGTTCGCGTGCGGCACCACGGCGACGTCGCTCGCATCGAAGTCGACGGCTCCGAGATAAACCGGCTGGTCGCCGAGCGCGAGCGCGTTGTCGACGCGGTCCGCGCGGCCGGGTACAGGTTCGTCTCCGCGGACCTCGAGGGCTATTCGACCGGCAGCCTGAACCGCACCTGGCAGCCGTCCAGGTAAGGGACCCGACCGTGGCTGAACGCGGGGTCGTCCTCAGCCTCGACGAAGGCACGACTGGCGCGACCGCAGTGGTGGTCGGGCAGGACGGCGAGGTGCGCGCGAAAGGCTATCGCGAGATCGCGCAGCACTATCCGCAACCGGGCTGGGTTGAGCACGATCCGCTCGAGATCTGGTCCGCGGTGAAGCTCAGCGCCAAGGAGGCCCTGCACAATGCGGGTGTCTCGGCCGCCGACGTCAGGGCGGTCGGCATCACCAACCAGCGGGAGACCCTTGTCCTCTGGGACCGCCGGACTCTCGCGCCGATCAGCCCGGCGATTGTCTGGCAGGACCGCCGCACAGCTTCTCTCTGCGACCAGCTCCGCGCGTCCGGTCACGAGCGGCGCGTTCGGGAGGTTACCGGCCTGGTCCTCGACCCGTACTTCACGGCCACGAAGCTTGCCTGGGCGATCAAGCACGTCGACGGCGCTGTAGATGCGGCGGTGGGTACCGTCGACAGCTGGCTCGTGGCGCGCCTGTCCAACGGGCGTGAACACGTGACCGACGCCTCGAACGCCTCGCGCACGCTCCTTTTCGACATCTCGCGCGGGGAATGGAGCCAGGAGATGGCCGATCTCTTCGGCGTCTCGCTGGCGAACCTGCCGCGCGTCGTCGACTCCTCGGGCCGCATCTCGAGAACCGACCCCGAGGTCTTTGGCGGCATCGCCGCGCCCATCACCGGCATCGCCGGCGACCAGCAGGCCGCTCTCTTCGGCCAGGCCTGCACGACCGCTGGCATGGCCAAGAATACTTATGGCACCGGGTCCTTCGTGCTCATGCAGACCGGGGCGGATCGCGTCGATTCATCGTCCGGAATGCTGACGACGGTCGCCTGGCGTCGTGACGACCGGCTCAGCTACGCCCTCGAGGGCGCGATCTTCATCACCGGCGCGGCTCTGCAGTGGCTGCGCGACGGCCTCGGCATCATAGGCAGCGCTGCCGAGGCGGGTCCGCTCGCGTCGTCGGTGGCGGACAGCGGGGGCGTGTTCATGGTGCCCGCGTTCGTCGGGCTGGGGGCTCCGCACTGGGACCCGTACGCCCGCGGCACCATCGTCGGACTCACGAGGGGCGCCGGGCGGGCTGAGCTGGTCAGGGCGGCGGTCGAGGCGATGGCGTATCAGACCCGCGACGTCGTCGAGGCGATGGAGGAAGACGCCGGCCTGGCCATGCCAGAGCTGCGCGTCGACGGTGGCGCCGCGGTGATGGACGTGCTGTGCCAGTTCCAGGCAGATCTTCTCGGAATCCCCGTGCGCCGGCCGCGCCATACAGAGGCCACCGCGCTCGGCGCCGCGTTCCTCGCCGGCCTCGGCGCGGGGACCTGGAACGACGCCGACCTGAAAGGCCTGTGGATGCCGGACCGTGAATTCGAGCCAAAAATGTCGCGCGACGAGGCGGACACCCTGCAAGAACGATGGCGCGATGCAGTCGAGAGAAGTCGAGGCTGGGCACTTCATTAATCGATAATCAGTGGGCCGTGAGCACCCAAGCGCCGCCCGGGCGAGTCCGCCACCAGAATCTCCACGCCCATCACCTGTGGCGGCAGCAGCGCTTTTTCGCCGGCTTTCTGGTCGCCGTCGGCCTCGTCATGACGGCGTTGCTGATCTATCAGCGCCAGCTCACGCACACCGCCAATCTCATCTGGCTCCTCTACGTTCCGAGCGGCCTCCTGCTGGGCGGTGGATTTCTCTACTACCGCTACCGCAGCCACGTCTCGGTTCAGGACGACGGGGTCAGGGTGTCGACGCTCATGAACAGCGTGCTGCTGGATTACGACTCCATAAGGTCGGTGAAGGCGCAGCCGCTGCGCCAGCACTTCCAGGAGCGTCGCAGCCGGATGATCGCGCCAGTGATGAAGCAATACGTGGACAAGCCGGCGCTTTTCATCAGGATTCGCGGCGACGAAACCGAGCTGGCCGCGATGCACAAACGCCTGGGTTCTCGCCTGATGCACGAGGACACGATCGCAGTCCCGGTACCTGATGCCGACGCGGCCGCATGGGAGATCAGCTCGCGCCTGCCGTACCGACTGGGCCAGAACCAGGGCGGAGGCAAGCGCAAAAAACGGCGGCGGTGAAGGGGCCCCGCGCCTACGAGCTAGAAGAGGCGGAACCTGCGCAGGTCGGGCGCGCAAGGAGCTATTTCGACTACTGGGACCTGATCGCGGTGCTGGCGTTGACCGCGGTCGCCTTCGTCCTTCGGTTCTACAGCCCGATCATGCCCGACTTCTTTCTTCATCCCTTCTCCGGCCCTGCGATCACGAACTGTGTCTCGAACACTCCCATCAATCCAGCCGGTGACCCTGGCACTCTCTGCGGCCTCGCCTATCCGTTCAACCGCGGCTACCCCGATTCGAACGGGGTGCTGTCACCCCCGAACGGCCAGGTCTTCGACGAGATCTACTTCCCGGTCGACGCGTACGACGATGTCAAGGGGATCGAGCTGTGCAAGCCGAGCACCGTGAGCTGCCGCTTCAACTACTTCGACCCCGAGCCACCGCTCGCCAAGCTGTTCATCGCCGCCGGGGACTGGGGTTACGGGTGGTACCGCGCGCACTTCCAGGGCGCGACGGGCGACTACATCGACCTCGGGTTCAACACGTTCGGCTGGCGCATCGCCGCTTGCATCTTCGGAACTCTGTGCATCCCGATGATGTACCTGTTCGCCCGCCGGTTGTGGCCTAACCGGTTGTTCGCGATCTCGGCCGCGACATTCGCGTGCTTCGACGGCATGTTCTTCATCCAATCGCGGATTGGGATGATCGACATCTTCCCGGTCTTCTTCATTCTGCTCGCCTACTTCCTCTACCTCGTCCACATCCAGAGCCGCACGCCCGCCTCGTCACTGGTTTCGCTGGTCGCGCTGGGCGTCGTGCTGGGAATCGGCATCGCGTCGAAATGGATCGTGCTCGCCGCCTTCGCGAGCATCGTTTTCTTGATGGTCGTGAGGGCGATCCGCCGCAACGTGGACATCCACATCGGCGCTCCAGGAAACCCGATCTGGTCGTGGGGCAGAGGCGAGGGGTCGGTGATCCCGCATGGCCTCCACTGGTCGGTCTACCTCGTGGTGGCGGCGGTCGCCCTGGTGGCGCTCCCCCTGGCAATCTATGTCGAGTCCTGGTACCCGTTCTTCGCCCGCGGTCAGTTTCACAACCTGGGCGACCTGATCGCTTACCAGCAGCAGTCGTACATCTATCACGCCACCCTCAAGGCGACGCACCCCTACGGCTCGCCGTGGTGGTCGTGGCCGGTTCTCTCGCGGCCGGTCCTGTATTACGCCGAGTACACGAACCTTGGCATCGACCACTGGACCGGCCAGCAGCTGATCTCACGCATGGCAAACCTCGGCAACCCGTGGATCTGGTGGACGAGCCTGCCCTGCGTGGCGTCCCTGCCGTATTTCATCATCCGGCACCGCAGCGTTCCGGCGACCGTCATCCTGCTCGGATTCGTTTCGCAGTGGCTGCCCTGGTCGGTCATCAGCCGCGTGCTGTTCCTGTACCACATGTTCGGCGGCCTCATCTTCATGGTCCTCGCGCTCGCTTTTGTGCTGGCGCAGGTCGCCGAACAGCTGCGACCACAGGGCAGGATCCTGCTGGTCGGCAACTTCCTCGGCCTCGCTGTGCTCTTCTTCTTGTACTTCTATCCCATCTGGACCGGACTTCCAATTTCGGGTCCCGCGTATTTCAGCGGACCGCAGACTCCTCCGTGGGGCCCGAAGACATGGCTTGTCAACTGCCGCAACGACCTGCCGCCCAGCCAGCCCCAACTGTTCTGTTGGAACTAGGTCCGGCAGCTTTCCTCGCGGCGAGTGTGGTGGCCGGGTACGGCCTCACGTATCTCGCCGGCATCGGGCTGCTGCTCGAGGAGCGCATCGCGTTCGGGGCCGTGCTCGGCACGATGACCGTCGCAGCCGCGAGCTTCCTGTTGTCACTCGCGGCGCGTGACGTCACGGCGGCGACGGTTCTCGCGGCGCTCGCTCTGGCTCTCCTGGCCGCGGCCGTTTCGGTCGCCCGGCAGGGCGCGCGGGTCCGCGCGGACTTTGCCGAGGCTCGAAGTCGGTGGTTTACGGCGCCGCGTACGCCAGGTCATCCCTGGCCGCTCGCGGCGTTGGTGCTCGTATGCGGCGTGTGGACTGTGCATTTCCTGCATCAGGCCTACGTGTACACGCCGAACGGCCTGTACGCGGGCTACGTGAACATCTGGGGGGACTGGGCGGCGCATCTCACATTCGCCGGCTCTTTCGCTTACGGGCACAACTTTCCGCCCGAGTACCCGGTCGATCCCGGCCATCACCTCGGCTATCCGTTCATGATCGATTTCCTCGCGGCGAACCTCGTGCCGCTGGGCAGCCGCCTGACCTCCTCCCTCGTCATGACCAGCGGCTTGCTCGGCCTCGCCTTCCCGGCGGTGCTCTACCTGGCCGCGCTGAGATTCGTGACCGGCCGCGCCGCCGCGGCGCTCGGAGTCTTCGTGTTCGTGCTCAGCGGGGGCCTCGGCTTCGTCTACCTGCTGGGCGACCTCCAGCACCTGGGGCTCGGGGCCCTCGTGCACCTGCCGCGCGAGTACACGCTGAACCGCGACCTGAACTTCCAGTGGCTCAACCCCGTGCTCGCGTACCTCGTGCCGCAGCGCTCGACGCTCTTTGGCTTCAGCCTGGCGTTGATCGCACTGGTGATCCTGTGGGTGGCGGCCAGAGAGGAATCAGCATGGCAGCCGTTCCTCTTCGCCGGCATCGTCACGGGCGTCATGCCGATCTTCCATGTACACGCCTATGGGACGGTGGTGGCGCTCTCGGTTTTCTGGGCGCTGTTCAGCCTCCGCATCCACTGGCTTGCCTTCTTCGTCCCCGCCTTCGTGATCGGAATCCCGATTCTCGTGTGGATGTGGCCGCCTGCCAATACGAGCGTGTGCGGCAGCGGTCCGAGCCTGCACGGCTACTGCTTCGAGCTGGGCTGGCTGTCGTACCTCGATTGGCAGCACGATCTCCCGATCTGGTTCGGTAGGGACTGGATCTGGTTCTGGATCAAGAACACATCCGTGTTCATCCCCCTGCTGGTCGCGGGTCAGATCCTGCGCAGATGGATTCCGACCGAGTTCCCGAAATGGTTCGCGCCGATGTGGCTGTGGTTTCTCGTGCCCAACGTCATCGTGCTGCAGCCCTGGGACTGGGACAACACGAAGTTCTTCGTCTTCTGGGCCCTGCTCGGCAGCATCATGGTGGGGGCGGTGCTCGCGCGGATGTTCCAGCGCGGACCGGGCTCTGCGATCGTTGCAGCTGCGCTTCTCGTGCTGCTGGGGCTTTCCGGCGCCCTCGACCTCGCCCGCGCCTCGGACTTCAGCGTAAGCGCCGTCCAGTTCACCGACAGCGGTGGGCTCAAGGTCGCCGACTGGGTGCTGGCGCACACGAGCCCGACTGCTTTGTTCGTCGTGGCGGACGAGCACAACAGTCCCATCCCGACCCTGGCCGGCCGGCGCGTGCTGATCGGCTACCCGGGCTGGTTGTGGACCTACGGGCTGCCCGACTACGTTCAGAAGGGGGCCGATGAAACGCTGATCCTCAAGGGCGACCCCGCGACGCCCGAGCTGGTGCGCCGCTACGGCGTGGACTACGTGATGATCGGGCCGCAGGAAATTCCGCGAGGCGCCAGCCGGGCCTATTGGGACCAGCACGGCACGCTGGTGTACGACGACGGCGAGTATGCCGTCTACCGGGTATTGAAGTAAGGCGCCCGGTGGACCTGATGGTCGAAGTCGCACGCGAGCTGGGCGCGCGGCTCGCGGGCTCTACGGCGCGGGAAGGCTGATCGGCGGTCGTTCGGGTTCCGCCGCGCGAGGTTTCGGCGGATTGGTGGTCGTCTCGATCACGACCTCCAGGTGGCGGGCGATCCGCTTCATCTCGCGATCGCCGCGGTCGAGGCGGTTCACGATCTGCAAGAGGATCTCGTCCTGGTGCATCAGGTGGTTCATCAGGGCCTTGAGCTCTTCCTCGGCCTTGACGTCGAGCTCGTAGTCGTGCTGGGCGCGCAGGCGATCGCGATCCGCGAAGCGGTTTAGCGCCATGAGCACGACCGAGACCCAGATCGCGGCCTCGAGGCTGAGGATGAAGCTGAGGAAGAGGAAGGGATAGCGATCCCAGGGATGGATCAGGTTCAAGGCGTTCAGGGCGACCCAGAGGACCATGAGGCCGACCTGGGCCAGGACGAAGATCCAGCTCCCGACCAGGCGCGCGAAATCGGCGGCGACGCGATCCGCGAAGGTGAGCTTGCGCTCCACCTCGCGGTTGAGGTCTCGGACCGGGGGGTGGTCGTGCTGGTGCTTGATGAGGTCGCGGGCGATGTCTTCGATTTCTCGGCCGATCGACATGGATCCTTCCTTTGGGGCTGCTGCGTTGAGTGCCGCGGCTTAGTCCGAATGCATAGCTTCGCTCAAAGGACCCCCGACTGGCTACACAAAGTGGCCGTCGCCGATCTGGCCGCTACCTGTAGTCGTGCGATTTCTGGGGCGGTCGGGGCACCCCCTGGAGCGCTTCGATGTGGCTCGCGAGCACTGAATAGACGCCGTCGTTGCGCTGCATCACGCCGTCGATGACCAGGATCGGCTGGCGGTTGGCGACCTGCCGGTAGCGTTCGTAGACGTCCGGCTTGATGGTCACGTTGACCTGGCCGAACTCGTCCTCGAGCGTGAAGAAGCGGATCTTTTTCGCGGTCGACGGAGCCTGTCGCGTGATGACAAGGCCGGCGACTCGGACCTTCCGGTGGTTGGGGATGGCGGCGAGCTTGTCGCTCTCCAGCGCTCCCAGTTTTTGCAGGCGCTCTCGACAGAAATGGATCAGATGGTGGCCGGTCGACAAATCCGAGATGCGGTACTCGAGCTGGTTGGCGTCGAAGTCGGCGATGTCGGGGAGGGCGGGCGCGGTGCCGTTGAGGCGCAGCTCGGACTGCTGGTCGATGCCTTTGCGCAGGCCGTGCCCGTGCCACCGCTCCTGCCAGCCCCAGAGGAGCTCGCGACGTGGCTGGCCGAGCGGGTCGAAGGCGCCGACCATGACGAGGTTGCGAACGGCGCGTGGGCCGACCGGGGCGCCGCGCAGCCGGTGAAGGAAATCGTCGAAGGAGGTGTAGGGGCGGTGGGCTCGCTCGTCGACGATGGCCTTGCGGCCTTCCTCGCCGAGGTCGCGAACATAGTTGAATCCGACGCGCATGGCGTGGGTCATCGCCTTAACAGGCTGGGTTGACGCGCTGAATACGCTGAAGTCGGTTGGCCGGCGGGGGAGGGTCGGTCCGGTGGAGGGAGGGCCCTCGGTGAGGTGTGTCTTTTCAGAGGCGGCCGGCATGGGTTCCGGCAGGCACCGGACAGCGGAGCGGTTGACGTCGACCGGCAGCACCCTCACACCGTGGCGCTTCAGGTCCTCGACCAGGACGCTCGGGTGGTAGAAGCCCATCGGCTGATTGTTGAGCAGGCCGCAACCGAACTCGACCGGGTGATTGAGCTTGAGCCACGCGGTCTCATACGAGGTGCGCGCGAACGCGGCCGCGTGCGAGCGGCAGAACCCGTAAACCGCAAAACCCTGCACGGCCGCAAAGAGCTGGTCCGCCACCTCGCGGGGCACCCCGTTGGCCAGGCACCCGCTGATGAAATCACCTTCGAGCGAGGACATCTCGACGTGGTTGAGGTGGCGGGTCATCGCGCGCCGGAAGCCATCCGCACCGCTGGGCGTCATCCCCGCCACGTACATCGCGATCTCGATGATCTGCTCCTGGTAGAGGATCACCCCGAGCGTGTCCTCGAGGATCGGCTCGAGCAGCGGGTGCGCGTAGGTGACCAGCTCACGTCCCTGCTTGCGCCGGATGTATGGGTGGACGGCATTGCCCTGGATCGGGCCGGGCCGGATGATCGCCACCTCGACCACCAGGTCGTTGAAGGTCTGCGGTCGGGTGCGGGGCAGCGTCTGCATCTGCGCCCGCGACTCGATCTGGAAGACCCCGATGGTGTCCGCCTCTCCACACATCTCGAAAACCTTGGGGTCGCTCAGCGGCAGCCGGTCGAGGTCAGGGCGAACGCCTGTCGCGTCATCGATCAGCTCGAGGCACTCGGCGACAACTGAGAGCGTGCGCAGCCCGAGCATGTCCATCTTGATGAGGCCCAGGTCCTCGACGTCGTCCTTGTTGAACTGGACGACGCGGCGTCCCTTCATGGTCGCCGGCTCGACGGGCACGATCTCGACGAGCGGCTCTCCGGTAACGAGCATCCCGCCGTTGTGTATCGACAGGTGACGGGGAAACTCGATCACCTCCCGGCACAGCTCGAGGAACTGCTGCCAGCTCTGCGGCCGCATCTCGGGTGGCGGCACTGCGTCCAGCATCGAGTCGGCCACGTCCTCCGTGAACCAACGGTCGACGCCTTTCGCGAGCCGGTCGAGCAGCTCGGCCGAAAAGCCAAGCGCCTTGCCCACCTGGCGGATCGCCATCCGCGGCTGAAAGGTGACGACGTTGCACACCATCCCGGTGCGCTCCCAGCCGTACTTGTCATAGACGTACTGGATCACCTGCTCGCGATGCTCGGTCGAGAAGTCGATGTCGATGTCCGGCGTGCTGGTCATCTCCTCGTGCAGGAAGCGCTCGAAGAGCAGGTTGTGTTCGATAGGGTCGACCCTCGTGATCCCGAGCACGTACGCCACGATCGAATCGGCGGCCGAGCCGCGGCCCTGGCCGGGAACGCCATGCTCGCGCGCAAACCGCATCAGGTCCCAGTTGATCAGGAAGAACTCTGCAAGCCCAGTCTTCTCGATCACCTCCAGCTCGCGCTGCAGGCGCCGCGTCACCTCGACCGTGATGGGACGGTACCGCTCGCGCACGCCTTCGAAGCAGAGCTTGTAGAGAAACGAGAACGGCGTTTCACCGGCCGGCACCGGGTAGCCGGGGAAGCGCACCTTGCGAAAGTCGAGGTCCACGTCGCATTCCTGCGCGATGTCCCATGGTGTTGCCAGGGCCTCGGCATACCCCTTGAAGAGCGGCCGCATGTCCGCTCCACCTTTCAAGTGGTGCTCTGAGTTGGAAAAAAGGTGTTCGCGGGCAGACTCGAGGGTGGCGCGATGGCGGATGGCCACCAGCACGTCATGCAATCGCCTCCGCTCCGGCACGTGATAGTGCACCTCGTTGGTCGCCACCACTGCTGCGCCGCATCGTCTAGCCATCGCCGCGCGGCCCTCGAGCACCCACAGGTCCTCGGGACACAGGTGATGGTGAAGCTCGCTGAACACGTTCTCCATGCCGAGCGCCTCCTGCAGCTCGCGCAGCCGCCTCTCGTCATCGGTCGCGCTGAGATAGAAGAGGTCACCTCGTTGCTCGGCGACCATGGCGATGGTCGCGCGGGCTTCGCCCTTGGGCTGGTCGGCATGCGCGAAGCTCAGCAGCCGGCAGAGGTTCGAGTACCCGTTGAGGTTGCGGGCGACCATGACGACCTCCTCGCCCTCCACCTCCAGGGCCGTGCCGATGATCGGCTTCACCCCGAGCTTGCGGCACGCCTGGAGAAACTTCACCGCGCCATAGACGCCTCCACGGTCCGTGATCGCGAGCGCCGGCATCTCCAGCCGGCCCGCCCTGGCAGCCAGCTCGAACGGGTGCGACCCGCCATCCAGGAACGAGAAGTTGGAGTGGCAGTGCAGCTCGATGTACGGGCTCAAGCCAGCACTCGCTGACCTATGCTCATGGCATGGCGAGAATCGATCAGCGATGCAACTTTTGCGGTAAGACCAAAGACCAGGTCCGCAAGCTCGTCGCGGGCCCGGGCGTCTTCATCTGTGACCAGTGCATCGAGCTGTGCAGCGAGGTCATTCGCGAGGATGACCAGCCGCCGCCCCCAGGATGGGTCAAGCGCGAGGGCCCTCGCGGAAGGACACGTTTCGGTTGGTTTCGCAACCTTTTCCAGGCGCGCGGCTACACGACATAGCCTGGCGACCAAGATTGGGGATTGCCAACGTTTCGATTGGCGCGATACGGTAGTCGACGGCCCCGAAGGAAACGTTCGAGGGATCTGGCACCAGCCGCAAGGCAGGGGCCGGAGCCTGAGAGGCGAGCCGGCGGGGTCATTGCTTTTTCCAAGAACACTCCACTTCGGCACTGGAGCCGCGAGGCGATGTTCGCGCCCGATGCACGGGCGGCGTGGCGAGACCGGGACTTGGTGGCGCGGCCTTGCTTTACCGTCAGTCATAGACCCGCTCCACGAACCATTCGTCTCGCGAGAGGTCGTGGTACAGCTCGCACAGGAGGTTGCTGTTGAGCAGCGCCTTCCAGTACTCGCGGATCACGGGCTGCTTCCACCATTCGGTCTCCACCTTCCACCGCGCGATCGGGTCGATCGAGCCGCTGAACGCACCCGAGATGAAAGCCGGCGTGCCGTCGCCCGCCAGCGTGACCTCGACGGCGGCGGGAGGCGAGAGCAGCCTCGTCATCACGCGAAGCGCTGAGAGGGGAGTGGGGAGGAGAGCAGCGCAGGTCGGGGGTGATGGACCACGGCGTCACCCCATCGCTCCTGCAATCGCTCGAGCGCCGCGACCACCTCTTCACTGGTCCCGTCCCCGCCGGCCCACAGGCGCAGCTGCCGCCGGCCCGCGCCCTCCAGCACCGGCAGCTCAATCCATAGCTCGGTGATCGGTGCTCGCGGCTGCCATTCCTTGATCCACGAGACGATGAGGCCGAACAGCTCCGCCGCGCTGCTCAGCGGATGGCGCACGATTGTCTCGCGCTGCTCAGTTTCTGATGGAAGTGCGCCCTGCGCGCGCCCGGCGGGCTCGAACCTCAGCCGCACTCGCACGTGCTTCGCGCCGGCGCCGCGCAAACCCAGCTCCTCAGCCAGGTCGCCGCAAAGAGCGCGCGCGACGAACAGCATCGCCTCGCGATCTTCGACCGGCTCTTCGAACTGTCGATGCGCGCTGGTGAAAAGCGGAGGACGCCAGGGCGTGAGCTGGTCTGGCTCGAGACCTCGCGCCAGCAAGACCGCGTGCCTTCCCTCGCGGCCGAGCTGGCTCTCCAGCTCGCGCGGGCCGATCGCCGCCACCGCACCCAGCGTGCGTAGACCCAGGAGATCCAGCCGTTCGAGCTGCTCCGCGTCGAGGGGGAGCTCGTGAGACGAGAGCGGAGCGAGGAAGTTCTTCGCATTGTCGACCTGCACGAGGCGGCCGGGTCGCGCTCGCGCCGCGGCGAGCCGGGCGGAGAAAGGTCCGGGCGCGAGACCGAGTCGCGGCTCGCGGCCGATGGCTGCGCGCAGCCGGCGCCGAGCTTCTCGGATCGATTCTCCTGGTTTGACGACTCCGCTCACGTCCATCCACGCCGCGCCCTCGACGCGGACCTCGACCGTCGGCGCAAGGTCGTA
The DNA here is from genome assembly GCA_050734495.1 of Candidatus Dormibacteraceae bacterium. GTDB lineage: Bacteria > Chloroflexota > Dormibacteria > Dormibacterales > Dormibacteraceae > Palsa-870. The sequence goes on along the minus strand of JBOHUQ010000089.1, from coordinate 8,170 downwards.
GAGCGCTGACGAGATGAGCTCTCGCAGGTGTGCGGCCGGCTCAGGATCAGGGAGAAGGAAGGTCGCCTGCGGGCAGAGGTGCTCCGCCTGGCGCAGCGCCATTCCGATCATCACGCCAAACGGCAGCGCCTCCTCTGAAAGAGCGATCACGTGCTCTTCCCAATGGCCGACGACCACCGGATTCCCGTACAGGTCAGGGCGTCGGGCGAGCTCGAGGTGACCGGTTAGACCGCAGCAGACGCGCACTTCTGCTCCTCCGCCGGCCGCGGAGCCACTTCGGACACCTGGACATGATGGTCGGACAGCGTTCGCGCTCCGAGCGGGTAGCGAATCTCGAGCTCGGTTTCCCCAAGCGGTGGCGCCACGCGGTTCTTCACGCAGCGAGCGGTGGCGCGAAGCCCGACCAGCTGTCCCCGCTCCCAGATCCAGTCCGTTCGTGAAAAACCAACGCTCAAGCTGGCGGCGTGGGCGAACGCCCGGCCGGGCGCGTCGACCACGCCCACGATCACCGTTCCCGAACGGTTGGCCCCCGACTCGAGGGGTCCGAGCGAATGCTCCGGGATCTCCCCCATCAATAGGATGAAGCCCGCTCCCGCCCTGGCCAGCGCGATGGCCGCCTCTCCGGCGAGATCAAGAGCCGGCGCGTGGACCACGGTCAGCGCGCCCAGCTCGGGATAGAAGGGAGTCAACGTCCACGGATCGAAGCTCGAACCGGTGTCGATCACCATCGCATGCGCGAACTCGCGCGTCGCGCCTGCCAGCAGCAGGAGGGCGAGCGTGAGCTTGCCGCACGTCCCGTTCCCGCTCAAAAGCGTGAGCCGGCCGTGGGGGAGCCCACCGATCCCGGTCAGGCGATCGATCGGAGTCCGGCTTGGCCAGGGCTGAGGCGGCGGAAGCTCGGCCGCCCTCGTCAGCGCCTGGCTGCCGAAACGGACCCGAATCGAGTTGATCGCAGCATCGAGTGCTATTTCCTGCATCTTTGGCCGCCTCGTGGAAAGAAGACGCAGGGGAGAGGTGGAGGCGTACCGAACCATATCGAACAGATGTTCGTAAGTCAAGCACTCCTTATCTTTCTTATATGTCGAAGGTCGTCGTGGTCGGCGGAGGGGTGATCGGCTGTGCCGTCGCCGAGCGGTTGAGCTTCGAAGGACACCAGGTCACTCTGTTCGAGCGCGACCAGCTGGGCAGCCGCGCCTCAGGGGCGGCGGCGGGCGAGCTCAGCCCGCACAGCACCACCTCGGCTGCCACGGAATCGGCCAAACAAAGCCTCCACCTGTTCCCCGAGCTCATCGCCCGCATCGAGAAGGACAGCGCCATGAACGTCGAATATCGAGTTCAAGCCGGCCTGCAGCCCGCGTTCGACCAGGAGGAGGCGGCCGGGCTGCGCGCCGCCGGCGGCCGCTGGCTCGATGCCCAGGCCTGTCGCGGGGCCGAGCCTGCTCTCAGCTCAGACGTCCTCGGGGCGGTTCTGCTGGAGCATGCCCACCTCACGCCGTCCCGATTTGTGCGCGCCCTGGCGAGGGCGGCGGCCAGGCGAGGCGCGGCGATCCACGAAGGCACGCCTGTGATGGGCTTTGAGCGCGCCGGCGACGAGATCACACGCGTCATCACGCCCGCTGGAACAGAGGATGCCGGCTGGGCTGTGATCGCGGCGGGGCCGTGGAGCCGGGAAGTCGCGTCGACCGCCGGCGTCGATGTTGACGTGCGGCCGCAGCGCGGCCAGCTCGCGGCGCTCGACCCTGGTGATGTGGTGCTCAGGCACAGCATCTTCTGGGCCACCGGATACCTGGTCCCCAAGGCCGACGGCACCGTCATCGCCGGGGGAACCGAGGAGGAGTCGGGCTTCGATGATCGCCCCACCGTCGCCGGGATCGCGAGCCTCCTCGGCCTTGCGTGCCGGTTGGTGCCCGGCCTGGGCGACGCAAACCTGCATCGTGCATGGGCGGGCTTGCGACCGGTGACCCGCGATGGGCTCCCCATCGTCGCGGTGATGGGCGCTCGCAACCTGGTCGTCGCGACGGGCCACCACCGCAAAGGGATTCTCATGGCGCCCCTCGCGGCGATGCAGGTCGCGTCGATCATCGGCGCCGGATAAAGGAGAGCCGGGGCTCCACAGAACCCCGGCTCGGGACGATCTAAACGATTGAAGAAGTAGTGACTACTTCTTCTTCTTCGCGGCTGGCTTCTTCTTGGCGGCGGTCTTCTTCGCAGCCTTCTTCTTAGCGGCCATGTGCATAACCTCCTTCTCCGATGATCCGCACCCGAGGTATCTCAACCCCAGAGTTGTTGCGTCGCGTTGCCTCACTGACGAGGACCCCGAGACGTTGGCGGTTTCTCGAAATGGTGTGCCGATCCATTGCCTCTGTGGTGGCAACCACAATCAACAACGCCATACAGGTTGTTGTCATACCTGAACGAACCCACTCACGTCAAGCTTCGTCTGAAGTTTTTTTTAGCGACACATCATCGCGAGTCCGGATCACGATGAAGAAAGAGAAGCGCCGGGACTCCACAGAGTCCCGGCGCAGACGACTACAAAGAAACTGATGAAGGAGTCCTTACTTCTTCTTCTTCGCGGTGGCCTTCTTGGCTGCGGGCTTCTTCGCGGCCTTCTTCTTAGCTGCCATTTTCATTTACCTCCTTCTCCGATGATGCGGACCCGAGGTTCATTGACCCAACGGGTCGCGTCGCAGTGCCTCACTGACAAGGACCCGCGACGTTGGCGGTGGTTTGCAATGACACGCTGACTCGCGTCGGGTCCGTCGCCTCTGTGGTGGCAACCACGAGCAGCATCGCCATACAGTGCGATGTCATACCTGAATGAACCCTCTCACGTCAATGATTCGCAAGAAATATTTTTCGCGAGTCGCCGCGAAGTCTTCGCGATGAGGGTCGATAAAGACCTCGTGCGATGTTCATCGCGCGTCTCCGACCATCGCATCGTCCATCAGCGCGGTCTCCTGAAGACTGCGACGATAGACACATGAGAGTCGTCCTCGGACATGGCACATCAGGCAACGCGGCATCGATGAAGCCCTACGTCGACGGCTTCAAACGACGTGGAATCGATGCCGTCGCCGTCGATCTTCCTCGCGGAGGCGCGGAGAAGGCGGTCCCGATCTTCATCAGGACCTCGGGACGCGGTCACGACGTCATCGGCGGTGGTCAATCGTTCGGAGGCCGGGTCGCGAGCATGGCTGCGGTCGAGGCGGACTTCGGCGGGCTCGTCCTTTTTTCATATCCGCTCCACCGACCGGGCTTCACCGACCAGCTCCGCATCGAGCACCTGCCCTCCATTCGCTGTCCGACCCTTTTTCTGAGCGGCGATCGAGATCCATTCGCCCGCCTGGACCTCTTGAAGCGGTACGTCAAGCTCGTCCCGCGATCGCAGCTCGAGGTCTTCAAGGGCCAGGGCCACGGCCTGCTCAAAGTGCTCGACCAGGCGCTCGACGTGGCGGCCGAGTTCATCCAGACGAGCTGCAAATGACCGCCTCGCAGCACATGGTCCAGGCGAATGGCCTTCGTTTCCGGGCCATGGTCGATGGGCCGGCCGACGGAGAGATGTTCATCCTCCTGCATGGGTTTCCCGAGGGCGCCGAATCCTGGACGAAGCAGGTCGATGCCCTGGCGAAAGCCGGTCACCTCGCCGTGGCCCCCGATCTTCGAGGCTACGGACTCAGCGACGCACCCGAGGGTGTGGAAAACTACGCGGTCGATCGTCTCGTCGAGGATGTCGCGGCGATCATCAAGATCTTCGGCCGCTCGCAGGTCCACGTGGCGGGACACGATTGGGGCGCCATCGTCGCGTGGTTCTTCGCCGGTCGCCATCCGGAGATGACGAAAACGCTGACGGCTCTGTCGGTCGCACACCCCGCCGCCCTCGCCGAAGCCAGTCGCGTCGACGAGGAGCAGCGCGAGAAATCACGCTACGTGGGGTTGTTCCTCCAGCAGGGCAAGGCCGAGCACGTTCTGGCGGACGAGGACCATCGTCGACTTCGCGCGATGTTTGCGCTCGGCCCCAACCCCGGCGCGGTGCCGCCGGCGATGATCGAGCATTTCACCAAATCGCTTGGCCGCCCTGGCCGCCTGACCGCCGCACTCAACTATTACCGCGCCAACCTCGGCGCCGGCGGCGGCGCGTGGGCGGCCCTCACGCGGGAGCTGAATATCACGTCACCCACGACGTTGCTGTGGGGCGATGAGGATCCCGCGCTCGGCCGTCGAGCCGTCGAGGCCACCGCCGACCGCGTGAGTGGCGCCTACGAGCTCGTGGTTCTCGAAGGCGCGGGTCACTGGCTGCAGTTCGAGCGGCCAGGCGAGGTCAGCGGCGCTCTTACACGCGCCGTGCAACCTCATTAAGCTGTCTGCGGTGCTCAACCGGTCCGATCAGAATCGGCGGCAAGGGCTGCGCCGGCTGGATGACATTCTCGAAACGCTGGAGCAGCTGAACCTCCACGACAAGACAGAGCTGCCCGACCCCGTGGCGGAGGCCCTGGTCTTGTTGGGAATCGACGGACCTCACAGCGTGCCGATACCGCAGCTCATCGAGCGCGTGTGGGCGATGCAGCAGCCCTATCTCATCACGATCGTCGTCGAGCGCCGCCGCCGCAGAAGGCGCAAGGTGTCGCCCGACTCCGGCCTAGCCTGAAACCCGCCGGGCGCGCGCGGGGCGCACTTTGAAACCCGCCGGGCGCGCGCAGGGCGCACTAATTTGAGACCCGTCGACTGGATCGAGCTCTTCCGGCACATCGGCGCCGGCGTGCGCGGGGCCGTGCTTCCGATTGCCGGGACCGAGGCGGGGCGCGTGCGCTTCGAAGTCGGCGCCGGTGGAGACACGACGATGGAGGTCGACCGGGCTGCAGAAGCAGTCGTGTTTGCCGAGCTCGAGGCGGCGGCACGCCAAGGCGAGAAATTCTCGGTGCTCTCCGAGGAGTCGGGCCTGCGAAGCTTCGGCGCACCCTATCCGCTCGTCCTCATGGACCCTGTCGACGGCAGCCTCAACGCCAAGCAGGGAGTCCCTCTGTTCGGCCTGATGCTCGCGGTGCTCGACGGTCCCGCCATCGACGATACGTTCGCGGGCTGCGTGCTGAACCTGAACACCGGCGAGGAGTGGACCGCGATCCGCAAGCAGGGCGCGCGCCGCGACGGTGCCGAACTCACCCTGATTCCTCGGGACGATCCCAAGAAGATCCAGATCCTTGGCCTGGAGAGCTCTCCGCGCGCGATCGCGGTCGCCCGGCCCCTCGTGGAGAAGGCCGGGAAGCTCCGCATACTGGGCTCGATGGCGATCTCGATCGCGCTCACCGCCTCGGGCGGGTTCGACGTCTTCTGCGCGCCGATGCCGGTGAGGGTCTTCGACATGGCGGCGAGCCTGCTGCTGCTCGCCGAGTCGGGTGGCGTCGCCACCGATATGGCGGGCCATCCCGTTGGACCGCTGCCCGCTTCCCTCGATCGGCGGACGACGCTCCTCTGCGCGCCGACCGCCGATCTTCACGCGCATGCGCTGAAGATTCTCGGCTCGAAGGAATGATCTTCACGCCCGACCAAACCGTCTTCGTGCTGCTCAGCTTCGAAGGACCCGATCCTTACAGCCAGGCGGGCGGCCTCGGTGTTCGAATGAAGGGTCTGTCGCGTTCCCTCGCGGGACTTGGCTTCGACACGCACCTCTACTTTGTCGGTGACCCCGACCTGCCCGGAGAAGAGACCCACGAGCGGGGCAAGCTGCATTACCGACGCTGGTGCCAGTGGATTTCCGCGCAGCATCGGGGCGGCGTCTACGACGGCGAGGAGGGCAAGCTCCGCGACTGGAATTCCAGCCTGCCTGCGAGCGTCATCGACGATGTGATCGTGCCGGCTGTCGAAGGCGGCAGCGGCGTGGTTGTGCTCGGCGAGGAATGGCACACGTCGTGGTCCATGAGCCTGATCTCCGACACCCTGTACCGCCGCGGCCTGCGGGACCGCGTCGTGATGCTCTGGAACGCGAACAACACGTTCGGCTTCCACAGGATCGATTGGACGGCGCTCGAGCTGGCTACGACGATCACGACGGTGAGCCGCTACATGAAGTACACGATGTGGAGCTCCGGCCACAACCCGGTCGTCATCCCCAACGGCATCCCTCGCTCTGCGATCGCCGACGCGGATCCCGCCGCGGTGGTCGCCGTCAGAGCCGCGGCCAATGCGGATCACATCTGCTTCAAGATCGGCCGTTTCGACCCGGACAAGCGGTGGCTGATGGCCGTATCCGCGATGGCATATCTCAAGCGCCACGGGCAGCGCGTGAAGCTGATGATGCGCGGCGGTCGCGAGTCGCACGGGGGCGAGGTGATCGACCACGCGCGGCGCCAGGGCCTGGCGTTGATCGACGCCGCCGCTCCAGCCGACCCGTTGGGCCTCGCGTCGCTCCTTCGCCAGAACCCAGACGTGGACGTGATCAACTTCACGACCTTCCTGAGCGATCCGATGGTTCCGCTCGTCTACGCCGCGTGCGATGCGGTGCTCGCCAACTCCGGGCACGAGCCGTTCGGCCTGGTCGGCCTCGAGGTGATGGCGGCCGGCGGCCTCGCGGTCACCGGCTCGACCGGTGAGGACTATGCCGACGCGTACCGCAACGCGATCGTCCTCGAGACAAGCGATCCGGTCGAGCTCGTCACCGGGCTTGCGCTGCTGAAGGAACGCCCCAAGCTCGCGACGTCCATGCGCCGGCAGGGCCGCACGACCGCACGCACCTATGTCTGGGAGAAGGTCGTCCACGAGCTTCTGCTGCGGATCGAGTTCGCGGCCGCGCAGCAGGCTGTGAGGCCGCCACCTGCCGAGCCGAAAGCTTCGATCAAGCCCTTGGCCGGCTCAACCCGCAAGCCGGGGGTCGCGCGTGGCTGAGAACCTCGTGATCTACACGGTGGTGCACCAACCACGGCGCCTGCGGCTGCCGCCGCGGGTCATCCCCGCCGGCACGCAGCCCGACGACCTCGCGGGCTTCCTGTTCGACGAGGCGATGGACCAACGCTACTTCGACCAGGTGGCGCGGGCCGCCTACGTGCCGGCCACCGCGATGTTCCGCGACCTCACGAGACGCGGCTGGCGCATGTCGATCGGTTTCAGCAACTCATTCCTCGTCCAGGCGGAGGCGTGGGGACCCAAGGTGCTGGACTCGTTCAAGCGGCTGTGCTCGAGCCCAAACATAGAGGTCGTTTGCGTGGAGCCCTACCACTCGTGGCTCTTCTACCTCGACATCGTCGAGTTCAAGGAATCCATGCTGTGGGCGCGCCGGCGGCTCGAGGACCTGTTCCAGAAGCCCGTCACGGTGGCGGACACCACGGAGATGTTCATGTCCAACGACGTGTACTTCGCGCTCCAGCAGTGCGGTTTCACCGGCGGGTTGATGGAGGGCCGCGCATGGCAGCTCGGCTGGCAGGAACCGACGCACGTCTTTCGACACCCCGGACAGACCCTGAGGCTGCTCGCCCGCCATCGGGAGCTGTCGGACGACGTCGGCTACCGCTTCTCGAGCAGCAGCTGGAGCATGTGGCCCCTGGCGCCCGAGACGTATACGCGGTGGGTGGGCGACGCCTGGGGAGACGTGGTCACGCTCGGATGGGACTTCGAGACCTTCGGCGAGCACCACCGGCTGGACACGGGCATCTTCAAGTTCGTTCGCGCGCTGAACACACAGCTCAAGAAGCGAAAGGTGCGGATGATGCTCCCGTCCGAGGCGATCACCGAGCTGGACGATCCGCTCTACGAGATTCACGTCAACGAGTACGGGACCACCTGGGCCGGCGAGGGAGGCATGGAGTTTTTTCTGGGCAACTCTGCGCAGCAGGGCCTCTTCCGTCTGATGCACCACGCCTACTCGAAGGCGCGGCTCACGGGAGACCCGAGGCTGATCGAGATCGCGCGGTGGCTGCTGCAGTCGGACAACCTGCACCTCATCCAGTGGTTTGGCCGCGCAGGGCCGGCGGCCGAGGTCAGCGCGTACTTCACCCCGGATGAGTGGTGGGAGCTCGGCCCGAACGGAATCATCCGTGAGCAGCAGCGCGTGTACTTAAACTTCATCCGCGCTCTCGATGAATATGCCAGGTAAAGCATGAAGCCCTTACACGTTGCCTTCGTCTGGCACATGCACCAGCCCGAAATAGGAGCGGAAACCGGGCGGTTTCCGCTCCTCGCC
>JBOHUQ010000088.1:0-11130 GCA_050734495.1 Candidatus Dormibacteraceae bacterium | reverse complement strand
GGTGGAAGCAGGTCCGCGTGTTCAGGATGACGCGGTAGCTCGGGAAATCGCCATTGAGACAATGCGACGGGTGCGACACAACATCGAGCTCATGATCCCGAGGCTCAGGTCGGCTGGCTGGCGCTTTTCGAACTCGGACGTATACCCGATCTGGGCGCCACCCCATCAGAAAACAACTGACCAAATCGCTGAGCTCGAACGCCGCCTCAAGGGCCCCATCTCGCTTGCGTTGAAGACCTTTTGGAGTGTGGTTGGCACAGTGAGCTTTATGCGTCAGCCGTCGGGATACGACGAGGATTTGTCACTTCCCGATCCCCTGGTTGTTGGCCCAGTCGACCACGCGCTTACTGAGCTGTCGGACTGGGAGGATGATGAGGAGAGACGGTCCGAGCCTTTTCGTGCACCAATTGCCCCGGACGCACTTCACAAGGACGACATTAGTGGTGGCGCTCCGTACGAGATCGCGTTGCCCGACTCCGCGGCCGACACGTTGCTCTTGAACGAACCCCATGACACGACCTTTGTGAGCTACCTTCGGATTGCGCTGGCCGCCGGCGGCCTCCCAGGCTGGGAGGACAGCGAACGCCATGCGCCGCTGTTGAAGCGACTAGCCGATGGACTGCAGGCGTTCTAGCCGGCCGGTGAGGCAAGTTCCCGATCCATGTTGCCGTCATTGAGCTCGGGCAATCTCACCAACGCAATGATCGGAGCACCCGCACAAGAGGGCCGAATTGGCTCATTGTTTCAAGCGCAGCGATGCCGGGCGACACCATTGATCAGTTCATGTGGGGATACCAGCGGCATTTCCGAATGGGCGTCCAGCATGCCGCGGAGGCGATCCTCAAGGCTCTAGGTTGTCCCGGCGAAGCCGAGGTCTATTTAGTGGGCCTTGCAAATAGCGACGCGGCTCGCCATCAGATATGTGTTGAGCCAGAGGACGGTGCCTTCCGCCTAGACCAATTCGCGGCAGTCGCCACTCGCGCCGAAATCATCTACCAGGAGAACCCCGAGAGCGAAATGAGCTACAGCGCTCGCCATATGCACGACCGCATCCACGCCCGGCTTCTGGACGACGCGCACGGCACGGCCATTGCTGAAGTTCTAGGTGAGCGCCATCCAACTGGCGGCGTCAGGCTCTTCGTCACCAATTCAGCCGTCGTCGGCGACTACCGCGTCTACGTCGCCATAGGCTTGCCGGAGGCCGTGATTGATGGCATCCCCAGGCTGATAGCGACCGTGAAAGATCGCGTCCCGATCACAGGGTCGCTCCTGGACGGAGCGATTGATCAACTACGCATGGCGACGACGCAGGCTCTGTCTCAGCCCGATCCCGGCTCTAACCTCTACGCAGTCGATCGCACAGCCGCAGAACTGATTCGGTCAGCCGCACGCAACCTCGTTCGATCGGCGATGGTGCTGGCAGGGAACGAGATGGGCGACTCGCCTTTCGAAGCCCTAACTGAGATTTCGACCCTGCCTTATGAGAAGCGAGTTGGCTTCGGCCGAATCATCATGGCGCAGCCGGACACGGCGGGGGTCTCTACCAGAGTCTCACTGACGCAACGGGTTAGGTTGGCGCAACACAGAAGCATCCGCAAACTGCTTGAGCTCACAGGCAAGGGTGGCCTCTCGCTATTGATTGACGGCGTAGACGCGTACGGCCTTGGCGAATTCAGCGGCGAACGGATCAGCCCGGAAACCACGTTCGAGATACGGATCCTCGGATTCGGAGCGTGGGAACTCGTATGTGACGAGCGACCCCTAATGTCGGTCCGGCACGGAACCCCAGCGCTCCCCCGCCCACGAATTGACCGAGCGCGCTTTGAGGATTTGGCTGAAAGAGTCTTGACTCCGTCCGGAGGGTCCAACCCTCGACGCCTTTGGGATCTTGCCCAGGCGGCAGCCGCCGCGGAACACGGCACCATGCTTGTAGTGACGCCGGCGGCCAGATTGGAAGCTGAGCGACTCCGAGCCCAAGCGACCCTAATCGAGCCGACAAATCTCCCGGCCGATCTGCTGGGCGATTTGACCGCAATCGACGGAGCTATTCTCCTGGAGTCTGACGGCACCGCGGTAGCCATCGGCGTGATCCTGGACGGAACGGCCGCTGAGGCAGGGGACCCTTCCAGAGGTGCGAGGTTCAATTCAGCGTTGAGGTCCCTCAGCTCTACGCCTCACCCCACGTTGATCATCCTCGTCTCTGAGGACGGAATGATCAATCTGTTGCCTGACTTGCGTCCACGGGTGTCGAGAAAGGGCATCGAACAAAACCTAGTCGAGCTCCGGACAGTCACCGCTAAGGATGATTTCGATCCGGAAAGGTTCTATCTAGCCTATCGTCGTCTCGAGGGTTGGGCGTTCTATCTGTCCGCTGAACAGTGCACCGAAATAAACGCACTGCGTACGGAGATGGAGGACCGACGCTTTCAGGAAAACTACATGCGCCTTGGTATGCCGGACTTTAAACCTCATCCGGAGATGAATGACTCGTACTTCCTTGACTAATTCGAATTACGACGCAGGCTTGGCCGGCGCTAGGAGGGATTCCCGCTAAGTAAGTTCGCGGAGCCTGTCGCCAATCGCTGCGGTCACCTCTTTGTGCACCTGCATGAAAGGGTTGGCAACGGGAAGCAGCGGGGCGCCAGCGCCTTCGTAGATGACGACGGCATGCACTCCGCCATCGAAATACGCATCGCACAGGCCTCTTGTTGAAGCGTGGCCAAGCGGGTCGGCCGACATCTCGTTCAACTCCCTCCCGACAGCCGCGCTGTAATCGTTAATCGCGTCGAGCAACTTCACCAGAGCGTCCCGCTGGTAGTCATCGAGCGCGTGCTTCCTCTGAGTTTCGCGGGCCGCCTTTGCTTCTCCTAACTGGCGTCCTAAGAGTTTGTCTTGTGTGAGGTAGCTGATGAGCCCGCCCACGATCGCTCCGGCGATCGACGAACCTGCGGCGATCAGCGCAATCTCGATCGTCACGTAGGAGCCTCGACGCGTGTCATCTTCATCGCAAGCGCAGCCAACTGGGCGAGCCGCGCACCCGGATGAGCTAACCAAGATTGTGCAACCGACCTCACCTGACGGTCACTGCCTCACTGGCTGCTTTGGACTGTTACCCAAACTGTTGTCAAAATTGTTGTCAAACCGCCCGCAGAAGGCGGCCACCACCACCAAGGAGGCTCGAAATGAACTCGAAATTTGGTGGGCCCGGTTGGGATCGAACCAACGACCAGCCGATTATGAGTCGGCCGCTCTGACCAGCTGAGCTACGGGCCCTCCGCGGTGAGTCTATCCGCGCATGCCCGCAGGCATGTTTCGAGCTCGTGCCGGCCTGGTAACGGAATGTCGAAGCTCGAAGGGAAGTAGCTAGAGCGATGATGACCGCAACTGGACTCTTGATACTCCGCCTCGGTATCGGCCTGATCCTCTCCGCCCATGGCGCACAGAAGCTCTTTGGCGTTTGGGGCGGCCCTGGAATGACGAAGTGGGCGCAGTCTGTCCAGAGGCTTCGCATCCGGCCGGCCACGCCGTGGGCCTGGGTCTCGGCGCTGTCCGAGTTCGGCGGCGGCCTCCTGCTGGCGCTCGGCCTCTTTTCGCCTCTCGGCAGCCTCGCGATCATCGGCGCCATGCTGGTGGCGATCGCCACCGTGCACCTGGCCAAGGGGTTCTGGAACGGCAAAGGCGGATTTGAGTTCAACCTCTCCCTCATCGTGGGCGCGGCAGCGCTCGCGTTCATCGGTCCCGGCCCTTACTCGGTCGACAATGCGCTGGGCATCCACCTGCCCGAGCCGCTCTCTCTGATCGTCGGCACGATCGCGCTGCTCGTTGGCGTGACCGTTACTCTCGCCTCGCGCAGCCCGCAACCCCACACGCAAACCGTTTAACCATCATGGCGACGAACGGCATGCTCTCAGGTTGGCATTTACCCCCGCCTCAAAGACCGCTGACCTCGTCGACGTAGAGGGTGCGCGCGTTTCAGCAGGGGATGGCGCCCGCCACGCGGCGGGTCATGCCGCCAGCGCCGAAACCATGGCGGCAAGGTTCGCGTCTTTCGCTCGGGTTGGAACCGAGCATCCTGGCGCCAGGAGCAGTCCGCGGCCGCCGGTCTCGGCGACAGCCCGCCGCGCCTCCGCCTCGACCTCCGCCGGCGGTCCGTACAGGAGGCTGGCGCGCTGCCCCAGACCACCCATCACAGGCCGCCCGATCTGCTTACGGCCCTCCGCGAGCGAGGGGTTGCCCTGGTTGTGGATCGACCAGCTGACGACCTGGGCCGGCATCTCGCGTGCGAGCTCGAAATTCAGGTTCGACCCGCAGAGGTGAACCACGTTGAACCAGGCCTCTGACGGGACCCGGCTCAGCACGCTCACGTCGTAAGGAAGCACCAGCTCTCGATACACGCTCTCGGGCATGACACCCCTGCCCGCGTAGCCGGAGATCGCGTAGAAGATTCCCGCGGCGCCCGCTTCGACTGAGCGCCGGCTGAAATCGACCATAGCCTCGGCAATCTTTTCCAAGGCCGGCCGGACCAGGTCCGGGTGCTTGCGCAGCTCGCGCACGACTCGCGACTGGGACTTCCCCACCAGGTAGCCGCCGATGGTGATGGGACTGAAAACCGTCTGGATCACCGGCACGTCGGGACCAAGCTCGCGCGCCACAATCCCAATCGACCCCACCTGGTCGTCGAGAGCCTTGGGGTTCACGAGCTTCACGGTGCGCCATGACTCGAGGTCCGGCACGGCCTCGCTGACCAGCACCGGTCCCTTCAACCGATGGCCTGCCGGCTTGTAGACCGATCCGAACGCCTCGGCAAAGCTGCTCGCTCGGGGCTGGAACTTCACGAAGTCCCAACCAAACTGCCGGGCGCGCTCGATGGTGATGGCGGCCAGCTCCTCCGGCGACCATTCCTCGCGGTACGTGTGTCCCCACGCGCCCACGGGCGGCCGGTCGGCCACACCCATCGCGATCGCTGCCTGCACCCGTTCGCGGCCTGTCACTCCATCGAGTTTAAGCTGGACCCGATGAGTGACATCGCAGCGACCGCGGCGCGGCTGCGCGCCGCTGCCGAAGCGAAGCCCATGCGGCTGCCGGTGAACCGCCGCGTCGACGAGAGCCACCACGTCACCACTCCGGACGGCCTTTCGGTCTGGTACACGATCCAGGTCTCGCCTCACAGCCGCATCCAGGAGGCGATCTTCGAACGCATGGACCGCATGCCGTCCGATGAGGAATGCCACTCATGGCTCGAGCTGCTCGTGGTCGGCGCGCAGGCCGTCGAGGCGCCTGGTGTGCCCGACTCAATGACTCGCAGGTTCGAAGCGTTTGAGCGCAGCCCCGAACGCGAGGCGCCGCTCGCCTGATGGCGCTGGCACCTTCAGTCGTGGAAGAGCTCCGTCGAATCGTGGGCCGCGAGTCGGTGATCGACTCCGCCAACGACCTTCGCATCTTCGAGCGCGACGCGTCGATCGAGGGAGCGCTCCCCGATGCCGTGGTCCTTGCCTCGACGACCGCAGAGGTCGCGGGAGTGATCAAGGTGGCGGCGAAGCACCACATCCCGGTGGTGCCCCGCGGCGCGGGAACCGGGCTTTCCGGCGGCGCGGTCACCATCCACGGCGGGATCGCCCTGCAGGTGACGCGCATGCGGCGCATCGAGATCGACCCGGTCGCGCAAACCGCCATGGTCGAGCCCGGCGTGGTCAATCAGGAGCTGTCCCTGGTGGCCGCTTCGCACGGGCTCTTCTACGCGCCCGATCCCTCGAGCCAGAAGGCGTGCACCATTGGTGGCAACGCGGCGGAGAACTCGGGCGGCCCGCACTGCCTCTACTACGGAGTGACCACCAACCACGTGCTAGGCATGGAGGTGGTGCTCGCGGACGGCAGCGTGCATTGGGTCAGCGGCGACGCGCCCGACCACATCGGCCTCGACCTGTGCGGCGTGCTCGTCGGCTCGGAGGGCACTCTGTGCGCGATCACAAAGATCAAGGTCCGGCTTCTGCGCATACCGCCCAGCGTCGCCACTTTGCTCGCTGCGTTTCCGACCATCGAGGCGGCCAGCCTTGCAGTTTCGGGGGTCATCGCGCGGGGAATCGTTCCGGCTGCGCTCGAGATGATGGACCACGTTACCGTCGGCGCTGTCGAAGCCCACTTTCAGGCCGGCTATCCGATTGACGCGGGCGCGGTCCTGCTGGTCGAGGTCGACGGCCTCGCCGAGTCGACGCGCGAGCTCATGGTCGCGATTCGCAAAGTGCTCGAAGAGAACGAGGGCTACGCCCTGCGCGAGGCGCAGAATCCGGCCGAACGGGATCTCCTGTGGGCGGGACGCAAAGGTGCCATCGGCGCGCTGGGCCGGATCAGACCGAACTACTACCTACACGACGGTGTCGTTCCGCGCTCCCGCCTGCCCCAGGTGCTCTCGGCGGTCGGCGAGATCGGTGAGCACTATAAGCTGCCGGTCGCCAACGTGTTTCACGCGGGTGATGGAAACCTGCACCCGAACATCCTGTTCGACCTGCGCGACCGCGAGGTGCTTCCGCAGGTGGAGGGCGCGGGTGAGGAGATGCTGCGAGCCGTGGTGGAGCTTGGAGGCGCGTTGTCGGGCGAGCACGGCATCGGGCTCGAGAAGAGCGCCTTCATGCCGTGGGTGTACAGCCCGGACGACCTCGACGCCATGCAGCGCGTCAAGCGCGTCTTCGACGCCGATGGCATTCTCAACCCGGGCAAAATCTTCCCCGACCCGACGCGCAAGCATGTGCATCTCGCGGGCCGCACCGGCCTGGCGGTCGAGGCGAAGTGGTGGTGAGCCGCTCGATTGAAATACCGACGACCGCCGAAGAGCTCGCGGAACGGCTCCACCAGGCTGCCGAAAGCGGTTCTGCCGTGGTCCCGGTTGGTGGCGGCAGGGCGGCGAGCATGGGCGGCGCGCCCGCGCGCTGCGATCTCGAGCTGCACACCACCCGCCTCGACCGTGTGCTCGAGCATTCGCAGGCGGACATGGTGGTGAGCGTGGAGGCAGGCATCACCCTGGAGGCGCTGCAGGCTGAGCTCGGCAAAGCGGGCCAGTTTCTGCCGCTCGATCCCTTCAACTCCCCCGGCCACACGATCGGCGGCCTCCTCGCGACGGGCTGGACCGGCCCATTGCGCCAGCGGTTCGGATCAGCGCGCGACTATCTCATCGGCATCCGGGTCGCCCTCGCCGATGGACATCTCGCAAGCGCCGGCGGTCGCGTCGTGAAGAACGTGAGCGGGTACGACCTCATGAAGCTGCACTTCGGCGCAATGGGCTCGCTCGGCGTGATCGTGGCCGCCTCCTTCAAAGTTTTTCCCCGGCCTCTGCACGATGTCACCGTCGAGAAGCTGAACGATTCGATCGAGGACGCTTGGGACGCATCGGCCCGTGCGCTGGAGCTTCCGATGCTGCCTGCAGCGCTGGAACTTTTCTCGGACGGCCGTGTGCTGGGACGCTTTTTTGGCAGCCCTGATGCCGTGAACAGCATGGTCTCAGAGCTCGGATGGAAACCGGCCGACGCTTCTGTTTGGAGCGAGCACTCCAGACGCGCGCCGGAGTCCTGGGCTCGCATTGCGGTGCCGCGGAACGCTCTGCGGGGAGTCCTCTCCGGTCTGCCCGCGGGCTCGCAGTGGTGGGCCTCGCCCGGCATCGGCATGGCCTCCTGGACTTTTGCCGGCGACGTGGAGAAGGTCCGCCAAGCCCGCGTCGCGGCGGAATCGGCCGGCGGGACGCTCGTGCTGATGGCCGCACGCCCCGAAATCTCGGCCGAGCTCGGCCCCTGGGGCACGCCGCCCCCGACCCTGGAGCTGATGCGCCGCGTCAAGCGCGCCTTCGACCCTCAGGGCATCCTGAATCCTGGAAGGTTCGTGGTTTGAAGCCCTTCGAGCTTCTCAGCGACGACGACCTCGCCACGTGCGTCCACTGCGGCCTCTGTCTCGACGCATGTCCGACCTTTCGCGTGACGGGACTCGAGACCGAATCTCCTCGCGGCCGGATCTACCTCATGACCCAGTGGAAGCGCGAGACGCTGCCATTCGATGAGGACCAGGTGCGCCACATCGATCTATGCCTCGGCTGCCGCACCTGCGAGGCGGTCTGTCCGTCCGGAGTGCCGTACGGCCGGATCATCGAAGCGGGCCGGGCCGAGGTCGAGCGCATGCGGCGTCCGACAGCCAAACGCACGTTGAGCCGTGTCGCCCTTCGACAGCTGCTGGCGCATCCGGCACGACTGCGGGCCGCAGGCGCGGTGACGCGCGCGGCCCAGGCGATGAAGCTGACCTCGGTTGTGCGCTCCGGCCGGCAGCTGCCGCGCCTCGAGCCACAATTCCGCCGGCCCCCGGGCAACCTCGCACCGGCGATCGGCCGGCGTAAATTTCGCGTCGCGTTCCTCGTCGGCTGCGTGATGCCGATCCTCTATCCGCAATCGCACAACGCCGCGGTGAAACTGCTGCAGCTGGCGGGCTGCGAGGTCTGGTTTCCGCCGGGCGAGCGCTGCTGCGGCGCGCTGTTCGCGCACAACGGAGATCTCGAGAGCGCGGAGGCGCTGCGCGACGCTAACACTCGCACGTACCTGGCCGGAGAGTTCGACGCGCTAGTCGTGGATTCCGCGGGATGCGGCGCACACCTGAAGGACTTCTATCCCGAGCTCAAGGGCAGGGTCAAGGACATCACCGAGTGGCTTGCTGAAATCGGGCTGCCGGATCCGAAGAAGGACGTCAGACTCCGCGTCACCTACCAGGATGCCTGCCACCTCGCGCACGCGCAGCGCATCAAGAAGCAGCCGCGGGACCTGATCCGCCGGCTGCCAGGCGTCGAGTTTGTCGAGATGCGCCACCCCGATATCTGCTGCGGGGCGGCGGGGCTCTACAGCACGCTCGAGCCGACCATGTCGAACCGCATTCTCCTGGAGAAACTGGCGGATCTCTCCGCCACCCGAGCCGAGGTCGTGCTGAGCGCGAACCCGGGATGCCAGATGCAGCTGGCGGCTGGCCTGCGCGCAAGCAGATCGAGCATGCGAGTCCAGCACATCACCGAACTTCTCGCCAGCGCCTACTAAAGGCTCCTCCCCGCGCTACAGGTTGAGCTTGGGAAGAACTGCCGTCTTCGTCACATCGACTTCGACCCGGGCGACCGCGAGAGTCACGTTGTCCGGCGCGCCCAGCTCGCGACACCTCTCGATCACGCGCTCGGCGCCGCGGTCGAGGTTGCCGTCCTTCAAGAGGAGCCGGCCCATCTCCTCGACGCTCACCCCGGCGGTTTCCACCCCATCGCTGCAAAGCACGATCGCGTCGCCCTCGTCGAGCTTGATCTTGTCGGCGAATGGCTGGATCGCCTCCCACACGCCGACCGCGCGGGTCAGCCGGTGCTTGAGCGGATGCGCGGCCGCCTCCTCGGGCTTGATGAGTCCGAGCCTCACCTGCTCCGCCGGCCATGAGTGATCCTGCGACACGAGCGTCGCGAGCCCATTGCGAAAGAGGTAGGCCGGGCTGTCGCCAACGTTCAGCACCGCCATCTCCCCCGCCCTGATCGCGGCGATCACCAGCGTGCTGCCCATCCCTGCCCAGTCCGGATTGTCACGCGACGCCTCGAACACCGCGGTGTTGGCTTCCTTGCAAGCCCGCTTGAGACGCTCGATGTCCGGCCCCTCTTGCCCGTCCTCCGCGAGAACCCTCGTCACGGTCTTCGACGCGATTGCGCTCGCAGTCTGCCCGGCGGCATGGCCGCCCATTCCGTCGCAGACCACGAGCAGCGTGTCGAGGCCCGCCTTGCTGCGCCAGACGACCACGGCGTCCTCGTTCTCCTCGCGCTCGAGACCGGGATCGGTCGCCCAGGCGATCCGAAGCCGCATCAGTGAACCGACGTCGCCGGCTTGGCCACAGATCGGTCCCGAGCCGATGAGATATGGCCCGGCTGGCGACGGCGGTTCACTTCTACGAGCCGATGACTGAGAAGTGCACCGCATTCTGGCCGATGGTGACCCGGTCGCCGTGAGTGAGCTCCTTCTCCTGTATCGGCTCACCGTTGACGAGCGTGCCGTTCGTGCTTCCCAGGTCGACCAGCCAGAACTGATCGCCTCGGCGCTCGAGGCGCGCGTGGTGGCCGCTTGTCGCGGGGTCTCTCAGGATCACGTCGTTATCGGGCGATCGGCCGAGGCGCAACGCGTTGTCTCCGGCGCGGTGGCTGTGGCCTGCATCAGGTCCCGTCTCGATCGTCAATTCGGCCTGGCGGCCCGTGCCAAAAGACGTGCCCGGCGTAGCGCCGAATTCCGGCTGTGCGTTGTGGTCGATCGCCACCGTCTCGGCAACCTCCGGCGCTGCCGGCGGCGGCTGCCATGCCGGCATGAGCGTGGTGGACTCGCGTGCCTCGCCAGCCGGCTCGGGCATCATCATCGTCGCCGCGACGTCGGGGACCATGGTTTCGGCCACGTCCGGTTCTGGCGGTGCGGGAGGCGGAGGAGCGGGGGCTTCCCAGGGCAGCGTCGCCTGCGCTTCGGGCTGAGGCGCTGCCTCGGCCGGGGAATCCGCGCCCGCGGCGAGCACGGCATCGGTCGAGCTGGGCTCCGGCTCGGGCGCGGCGGGAGCAGGAGCCGGGGCTGACCATGGAGGAGGTGCGGGCGCAGGCGCGGGCGAGCTCCAGGGCGGCGCTGCGGCCGCCGGCTCGGCGGGCGCGGCAGACGGAGCCGACCACGACGGCGCGGCCGGAGCCGCCGGCTCCTCGGTCTTCGGGACGTCCCATGCCGCGGCAGGGGGTGCCGCGTTCCACGCCGGTGCAACGGTCGGAGGCGGCGGCGCGGACGCGGGCGGAGGCGCACCCCAATCGGTCGATGCGGGCGCCGCCGGTGCAGAGGCGGCCGGCGGGGGTGCGTTCCAGGCCGGGGCGGGAGGGTTCCACGATGGTGCGGTCGGGATGGGTGACTGCGAGTCGGGCGGGGCTCCCCACGCGGGCGCGGGGGCTGCCGCCGGCGGAGGGGCGCTCCATGACGGCGCCTCGGTAGCCGGGGCGACCGGTGGCGCGGGCGGGGCGGGTGGAGCGGATGCCGGCGCGGCCGGCGGTGGCCCTCCCCATGACGGTGCGGGCGCGGCCGAACCGCCCCACGCGGGGGCCGGTGCTGCGGGAGGCGAAGGCGGCGG